>JBBQKT010000191.1:0-7067 GCA_038327205.1 Burkholderiales bacterium
AAGGCCAGGGCTGCGGCGGTGGGCTCGTTGATGATGCGCTTGACGTCCAGACCTGCAATGCGGCCAGCATCCTTGGTGGCCTGGCGCTGTGCGTCGTTGAAGTAAGCGGGCACGGTGATGACGGCCTCGGTCACTTCTTCGCCGAGGTAGTCCTCAGCGGTCTTCTTCATCTTGCGCAAGATCTCGGCCGAGATTTGCGGCGGGGCCATCTTCTTGCCGCGCACTTCCACCCAGGCGTCGCCGTTGTCGGCTGCGGCGATGGTGTAGGGCATCAGGTCGATGTCCTTCTGCACTTCTTTCTCGGTGAACTTGCGGCCGATCAGACGCTTGACCGCGTAGATCGTGTTGCGCGGGTTGGTGACAGCCTGACGCTTGGCCGAGGCGCCGACCAGGATTTCGCCATCTTCTTGATAGGCAATGATGGACGGGGTGGTGCGAGCGCCTTCGGCGTTCTCGATCACGCGCGTCGTGTTGCCTTCCATGACGGCCACGCACGAGTTCGTGGTGCCCAAGTCAATGCCGATGATCTTTCCCATGTCTTACTCCTGAAAACTGATGTTTGCTAAATGCGGACGGCGGGCTGCAAATCAAGCAGCCGCAGAGTTTCGTTATTTCGGTGCAGCCACGGTCACGAGCGCGGGGCGCAACACGCGCTCAGCAATCGAATAGCCCTTTTGCAGCACCATCACGACGGTGTTGGCCTCTTGATCGGCGGGCACCATGCTGATGGCTTGGTGTTGGTGCGGATCGAACTTGGTGCCGGCGGGCGGGTTCAGCTCCATCACCTTGTTGCGCTCCAGCGCGGCGGCCAGCTGGCGCTTGGTGGCGTGCACGCCTTCCAGCACCGGATCGACCTTGGCGTCGGGCAGCGCCGTATTGGACGCGATAGCCGCTTCCATCGAGTCCATCACCGGCAACATGCTCTCGGCAAATGATTCGACGGCGAATTTACGCGCCTTGCTCATGTCTTCTTCGGCACGGCGGCGAATGTTCTCGCCCTCGGCTTTGGCGCGCAGATAGGCGTCACTCATGTCGGCCAGGCGGCCTTCGAGTTCGACGATCTTGGCGTCTAGGCTGATCGGGGCGCCGGTTGCGACGTCGTCGGCCGATGTGTCGAAGCTCGGGTCTTGTGGGGTGCTGTTGTCGGTCGTCATGATGCGTAAGGAAGCAGTGATGCGTAAATGGACGCGATGCCCTGGTTTTCAAGAGGGAGATTGCAGACGGAAATTACGGGCTAACCCGAATCACTCTGAATCGGCCGCCGCGCTCCAGCGATTCCAGTCCGCCAAGGCTCGGCGGTTCTGCTTGGTCGGCCGGCCCTGCGCCAAGCTCATCGCAGGCTCGGGGGCGAGGCGGCGCTGTTCGGCGGCGAGCAGCCGGGCTGCGATGCTCGCCGGCGTTTCTTCATACAGCGCCTGCGCCTGCGGTGCCGGACCACGCACTTGGGAGAGGCCCAGCACGCTGACCTCGCGTTCCAAGGTGCCGATACGCAGCCGCAGCAGGTCGCCCGGCTTCAGCTCGCGTGAGGGCTTGGCGGGCTGGCCATTCAGCAGCACCCGGCCCTTGCTGACTTCTTCGGTGGCGAGTGAGCGGGTTTTGTAAAAGCGCGCGGCCCACAGCCATTTGTCGAGGCGCACGCCGCCGACGTTCGCGGTGTCGGGTAATTTCATACATCGCATTTTCTCCCAAGCTGCTGGTCCTCATGTTTGAGGATGCCTGGCAGCTGCGTCAGGCCTAGATTGACGACCTGCGGTGCCCGTGGTGGCGCCGAGGAGACTGACCATGGCCCGATACCCCAGCACCCGCACTCGCACACCGCGACCCATCGCGGCGGTTCTGATGTGCCTGTCCTGCGCAGCGCAAGCCGACATCATGGCGAGCGGCAATGTCAACGTCTACCCGGTCAGTTGGATCCTGGGCCCGGGGGACACCGACATCGGCAGCAGCACCTTGAGCATCGGCAATGGCGCGCCCGGCAGCTTCTCGGTCACGGCCGGCTCGCAGTTCTCGGCCGCATCGATCCGCTTTGCCGATGGGGCCAATGGCGCGGCCACCGGTGTCTTCGACGGGGCATTGACCAAGGTCTCCCTGACCTCCGATGGCAACAGCAACCGGCTGGAGCTGGGTACCTGGGGCGTCGGCGATCTGACGGTCTCGGGGGGCGCAACGCTGGACGGCCGTGCCAATGCCAATGCCTGCCTGCTTGGCGTGAGGTGGTGCCACAACTTCGTCGGCAATGCGGCGGGGGCCAACGCCAGCCTGACCATCACCGGCGCGGGATCGAACGCGAGCTTTCTGCGAGCCTTTGTGGTTGGCGGTTTGGCCGTGTTCAGGCCGCCGATCGAGAACTTCACCTTCGGCACGCCGGGTGGCACAACGCGCGGCGCGGTGCGGGTGCTGGCCGGCGGCTCGCTGCTGACCGAAGGTGCACAGCTCGGCGTCGCACCGGGTGGCAGCAGCCCGCTGGGCAATGAGCGCAGCTTCGCCGACGTCAGCATCGACGGCGTCGGTTCGGTCTGGCATGTGGCCGGCGGCCTGTTGGAGGGCTCGGCCGCCTTTATCTCCACCGCCAACCACCGCAATGCTTGGGCAACGCTTGCCATCACGAATGGCGGCAGGCTGAGCTTCGACGGCCCGGCGGGCCAGTACGCCGGCATCAACCTGACCCAGAACGGCGGCCGCAGCGACATGCTGGTGGCCGGGCCCGGGTCTCGCGTCGAGTTCCTCAGCGACGCGGGGTTTATCCAAGTGGGCAGCCATCTCGGCACGGCCAGCCTGGCGCTGCGTGATGGTGCGCAGGTGAGCGGGCTTTACTACGTGTCGGTCGGGCGCGATGGCGCGTTTGGCGAGATGAGCCTCGACGGTGCCAACACCCAGCTGTTGGTCAACGGCACGGCCAGTGCAGCGGCCAATGGCGCCTGGACCAATCCCATCGTCGACATCGGACGCAACGGCACCGGCGTCGCCCAGGTGCTCAATGGCGCGCGGATCGATTTGCGCGCCACGGCGGCATTCGGCAACGGCCCGCAGCTGAGCCTTGGGCGCGAGGCCGCTTCATCGGGCCGCCTGAGCATCAGCGGAGCCGGTTCGGTTGTCTCGCTCAGCGCCGCCTCGGTGCTGGCCGGCGGCGGGGCGGGCGAGGCGCTGAATCCGCTGGTACGCGTGGGCCGCGAGGGCTCGGGCGAGCTGATCATTGAAGCGGGCGGCAAGCTGCTGCTTGACGGGCAGGCGGTGTCAACGGCCAGCGCCTCGCGCAGCACCAGTGTCCTCATCGGCGGCAGCTCCCAGTCAACGCCGGGTGGCAGGGGGATCGCCAGCGTCTCGGGCCTCGGCTCGGAGATCGCCCTCAGCGGCAGCGATACCTATATTGGTGTTGGCCATGGCCCGCAAAGTAACGGCCAATTGACGATTCAGGGCGGGGGCGCGGTAAGTACAACGATCATGAATGTCGGCCGTTCGGGCGGCATCGGCGTGCTGCGCATGGACGGCGGCGTGCTGACCCTGTCCGGCCAGCAGACGGGCAACAATCTGGCGGGGGCCAGCCTGTCCATTGGCAATGGAGGCGGCATCGGCGTCGTGTCGGTCGGCAACGGCAGCCTCGTCACGATCAGCAATATGGGCTCTGCGGGCGCCAGTCTGAATCTGGGCGGCAGCGGCACATACCCCTTCGGCGATGGCAGCCTGACCGTCTCCGGCGCCTCGCAGATCCACATCAATGCCGCGCCTGGCAAGGCGGTGATGAGCGTGGGCCGCGACGGCACCGGCTTTGCCCGTGTGCGAGGCGGCAGCAGCATCAATCTGGGCGACGGCTCGCTCTATCTCGGCCGACTCAGCGGCTCGGACGGCACCTTGATCGTCAGCGAGGGCTCGACCATCACGGCGGGCTGGGTCGGTGTGGGCCGCAACAAATCAGCGGGCGGCACGGTCGATGGCGGCAGCGCGACCTTGGTGATCAACAACAGCACGCTCAATGCAGCGGAGATCGTCATCGGCACCGCAGGCTTCCTGGGCGGCAATGGCACGATCAACGGGCATGTCACCAACTACGGCATCTTCAGCCCGGGCAACTCACCCGGCACCATGGTCATCAACGGGGCCTACACGGCGGCGGCTGGCAGCCGGCTCGTCATGGAAGTGGAGGCTGATGGTGCCGGCGGCTACAAGACCGATCAGGTGATTTTCGGCGCCGGCTCCCTGCTCGATCTGTCGGCGCTGAAGGTCGAATTCCGCTTTCTTGGGGCGACCGACCCGACCGCCTTCAAGGCCAGCGGCGGCTTTGATGTCGATACCTTTTTTCGCCTGCGCAGCAGCAGCGGCGCGGACGGCGATCTGGACCATGGCCTGTTCTCCAGCGCCAGCTTTACGGCGCAGTCGGACCGCTATGTCTTCAGCAATTTCAGCTTCACGGCCGATGGCGGCGCGGCGTTTCAAGCCCAGCCGGTGCCAGAGCCGCAGCATTGGGCGATGTTGCTGGCCGGTTTGCTGGTCTTGGTTGGCCTGCGGCGACGTCGGCTGGACTAATTGACGGCACCTGCCGCCAGCGCCAACTCGCGTTGCAGCGCGCGGCTCGGTTCGATCTCGCGCGTCGGCCAACCCTGCAAATGCCGCTCGGCCAGGTTGGTCAGCGCTCGCATGCCGGCAGTGCTGTCGTTCAGGCAGGGGATGTATTCAAAACGCTCGCCGCCGGCATGTAAAAACGCCTCCCGCGCTTCTTGGTTGATTTCTTCCAGCGTTTCCAGGCAATCAGCGCTGAAGCCGGGGCAGATCAGATCGACCGACTTGACACCGCCCTCGGCTGCCATCTTGATGAGGGTGGGTTCGGTGTAAGGCTCAAGCCATTTGGCCTTGCCGAAGCGGCTTTGAAAGGTGACGAGGTACTGGGCTTTACTCAGGTTCAGCGCCTCGGCCAACAGGCGGCCGGTTTTCTGGCATTCGCAGTGATAGGGGTCACCCAGGGCCAGGGTGCGGGCCGGCATGCCGTGAAAGCTCATCACCAGCTTGTCGGGTTGGCCATTTGCCTGCCAATGCTTGCGCACGCTGTCGGCCAGTGCCTCGATGTAGAGCGGGTCATCGTGATAGCGGTTGATGAAGCGCAGCTCAGGCACATGGCGGGTTTGCAGCGCCCAATTGGCCACGTCGTCGATCACGCTGGCGGTGGTGGCACCCGAATATTGCGGGTAGGCGGGCAGCACCAGCACACGGGTGACCCCGTCGGCGCGCAACTCATCCAGCGTTTTGCCAATGGCGGGGTTGCCGTAGCGCATCGCGTAGCGGACGGTCAGGTGATGGCCGCGCTCGCCCAGATAGCCTTGCAGGAGCTTGGCCTGTTTGGCCGTCCAGACCTTCAGCGGCGAGCCACCGTCCTCGCCAGGCACCCACACGGTGGCGTACTTGGCAGCGGATTTGGCCGGGCGCACGCGCAGGATGATGCCGTGCAGGATCAGCAGCCAGACGAGCCGCGGGATTTCGACCACGCGCGGGTCACTGAGAAACTGCGCCAGGTAGCGACGAAGCGCGGCTGCGGTGGGCGCTTCGGGCGTGCCGAGGTTGCAAAACAGCAGGGCTGTTTTCGGCGGGCTGCCGTGGGTGTAGGGCGGTTCTGTTTTATTGGCCATTTATAGGTTGCTTACTTGCTCAGTCCTTGCGGCTGAGTCTCGTCAAAGTGCAAGACTTCAAAGCGGACGGTGGGTGAGGCAATGTCGCTGGGCGGGCTGCCCAAGCCAATTGACCCGCTGCCATGCAGTGTGCAGTTGCCGCGTTTGAGGTTAAGGATGTCACCGTCACTGCCGAAACGCACAAATGTGCCGTTGTAGCTGAGGTCGGTCACTGAAAATGTGCCGCCATGCCAGTCGATGCGAGCGTGCGAGCGCGACACACGGCTGTCGGTGATGCAGTAGGTGGCCTGCACGCTGCGGCCCAGAACGATAGGCATGCTGTGGATGTCGAACACGCGGTCCAGATCGAGCCACATCAGCCGGATGCCGTCTGGCTCCACGGCGGGCACCATTTCGCCAAACTGCGTGGCGGCCATGTCGCCATGTTGGTCATCGCTATGGGGTTGATCGAGCACATGCACATGGACTGGCTCGACACGGCCGCGCACCGCGATCAGGTCAAGGCTGCGAAAGCGCGCTTTCAGCGTCGGCGTCAGCCCGGCCAACACGTCCGTGGTGATGAGGGTTTCGTTGTCGCCGGCGTGATCAAGCAGCCGTGCCGCCACATTGACGGCATCGCCAAAACAGTCTCCCGCCATGTCCACCACCTCGCCGCGTGCCAGGGCGACCTGCATGCGCAGCGCACGCAGACTGTTGGCCTGCGCCAGGGTGTCGGTCTGCCTGCCGCGCAAGATGTTGCGGGCCAGCAACTCATGCATACGAATGGCAGCCTTGATGCCGTCGCGCGGCGATTCAAACACCGCCATCAACCCATCGCCCAGCGTCTTGACGATACGGCCATGGCCATCGATGACAGCCTGTCCGACCAGACTGACCGTCTTCGTGACTAAGGCTGTCGCTGCCGCATTGCCCAAGGTCTCGAACAGCGCCGTACTGCCGCGCAAGTCGGCAAACAACACGGTGCGATCGCGGATTTCGGTCATTGTTTAGAGCGGCCTGGGCGTGAACTATTTCACAGTGTAGCCGGGGGTTCTGGCATGAAAAAGGGCCGGAAATATCCGGCCCTTTCTGAGGTGAGTCACGCGATCAGAGGTTATCGAGGTAGGTACGCAACTTGTCCGACCGGCTCGGGTGCTTCAGCTTGCGGATCGCCTTGGCTTCAATCTGGCGGATCCGTTCGCGGGTCACGTCGAACTGCTTGCCGACTTCTTCCAAGGTGTGATCCGTCGACATTTCGATACCGAAGCGCATGCGCAGCACCTTGGCCTCGCGCGGGGTCAGCGAGTCGAGGATGTCCTTCACCACGTCGCGCAGGCCGGCCTGCATGGCAGCCTCGATCGGCGCGGTGTTGTTGGTGTCCTCGATGAAGTCACCCAGATGGCTGTCGTCGTCGTCGCCGATGGGGGTTTCCATCGAAATCGGCTCCTTGGCGATCTTCATGATCTTGCGGAT
>JBBQKT010000192.1:0-7050 GCA_038327205.1 Burkholderiales bacterium
GGGCCGCGGCGTGGCCGCCAAGATGCGTGAACACATCCCGCGCCAGATGTATGACGTGGTGATTCAGGCAGCGATCGGCGGCAACATCATTGCCCGCGAGAACATCAAGGCGCTGCGCAAAAACGTGCTGGCAAAATGCTACGGCGGTGACGTGAGCCGCAAGCGCAAGCTGCTTGAAAAACAAAAAGCCGGCAAGAAACGCATGAAGCAAATCGGCTCCGTCGAGGTGCCGCAAGAAGCGTTCTTGGCCATCCTGCAAGTTGACGATTAAAGAGTCCCCATGAGTTCATTGACCGGCGTCCTGTACGCCATCCTGGTCGCCTATCTGGGCGGCTGGTACACCGGCTACTGGAGCGGCAATTTTTCGTTGCTGCTGTTCATCCTGACGGTGGCAACCTTCGTCTTCTGGCTGGCCGAGCGTTTTCATTTCGCACCCAAGCGGGCGGCTGCAGCGGCCTTGTTGCTTGACAACGATGCCAAGCGCCGCCAGATTCTGGCTGGCCAGGGCATCGCACGGGTCGATGGTGATGTCGAAGGCGCGCGACAGGCGATCCTGCAGCAGCCCTGGTGGCTCGACTGGACGGCGGGGCTGTTCCCGGTGATCCTGGTCGTGTTTCTGCTGCGCTCTTTCCTGTTCGAGCCCTTCAAGATTCCGTCTGGTTCGATGGTGCCCACCCTGCTGGTCGGTGACCTGATTCTGGTCAACAAGTTCCATTACGGCGTGCGCCTGCCGGTGATCAATAAAAAGATCATTTCAAACAACGACGTCAAGCGCGGCGATGTGATGGTGTTCCGCTTCCCAGAGGACACCAGCGTTGATTTCATCAAACGTGTGGTGGCCATTCCGGGTGATGAGGTGGCCTACATCAATCAGCGCCTGTCCATCAATGGCAAGCTGGTGGAAGCGCAGTCGCTGGGCGACTACTACGACGAAGATGCGGTGAAGTACCGCCCGCGTTTTTCCGAAAAGCTGGGTGACAAGCCGCATGAAATGCTGGTCGATCCGACACGCTCGACGTTTTTCAGGCCAGACCGCAAAGATGGCCCGTTCCCTTTCCAGGAAAATTGCAAGTACAGCCCCGAGGGCGTGACCTGCAAGGTACCCGTGGGCTATTACTACATGCTCGGTGACAACCGCGACAACTCGCGTGACTCGCGGTTCTGGGGCTTTGTGCCGGACGAAAACATCGTCGGCAAGGCCTTCTTTGTCTGGATGAATTTCGGTAATCTCAAGCGCATTGGCGCGTTCAACTGAGTTGTGGAGAATTGCTCGATGCGGATGAATCAACAGCGTGGTCTCAGCCTGATCGGCCTGCTCTTTTGGGGTGTGCTGGTGGCGTTCGGTGCCGTAGTGGCAGCCCGTGTGTTTCCGACGGTGCTGGAGTTCTACACAATTCAAAAAATTGTCGATCGCATCGCCATTGCCAACCCGGCGACCGTGCCTGCGGTGCGGGCGGAGTTTGAGCGTGCCACGCAGGTGGAATACTCGATCACCAGCATTGCTGCGTCAGACTTGGTGATTACCAAGGACAACGACAAGCTGCAAATCTCCTTTGCTTACGACAAGCAGATCGACTTGGCGGGCCCGGTGTTTTTGCTCATCAAATACCAAGGAAAGTCGCGTTGAGCGATTGTTTGACATGAATGCCGCGCAGACCGCCCTGCAGCAGCGCCTCGGCCACCGTTTCAGCCAGCCTGAGCTGTTGACACGTGCCGTCACGCACCGCAGCTTCGGTGCTGACCACAACGAGCGGCTTGAATTTCTGGGTGACGCGGTGCTGAGCCTGGCGGTGTCCAGCCTGCTTTATCAACGCTTCGGTGAGTCGGACGAAGGCGATTTGACCCGCATCCGTGCCCACCTCGTGCGTGAGGACAGCCTGCACCGTCTGGCCCTGAGTCTGGATTTGCCCGCCGTGCTGCGCATCAGCGATGGCGAGGCCAAGGGCGGTGGCGCTCAGCGGCCCTCCATCCTGGCCGATGCGATGGAAGCCCTGATCGGGGCGACCTATGTGGATGGTGGCTATGACGCCGCGCTGGCCCTGGTGGGACGCCTGTTCGCCGACGTGATGACCAGCGCCAGTACCGGTGCGGCCGAGCATTGGGGCAAGGACGCCAAGACCGCCTTGCAAGAATGGTTGCAGGCCCGCCGCCTGGCCGTGCCCACCTACCGCATCACCGAAACACGGGGCCAAGCCCATGCGCAGACCTTCGAGGTCGAATGCGTCGTGCCGGCCCTGAGCCTGTCCAAAAAGGGTGAAGGCCGTTCACGCCGCGTTGCCGAACAAGATGCCGCCCGTCGCCTCCTCGACGAACTGATTGCACGCGACAAGCCGGGTTCCGGCTTGCGTGATTGAAAGACTCTGATGACCGAAGAAATCACCAACGTGGCGACGCCGCCACCCGCCATTCAACGCTGCGGCCTGATCGCCATCGTCGGCCGACCCAACGTCGGCAAGTCGACCCTGCTCAACGCCCTGGTGGGCCAGAAGGTCAGCATCACGTCCGACAAGGCGCAGACGACGCGCCACCGCATCACCGGGGTGCGCACGGTTGAAGAAGCGCAGTTCGTGTTTGTCGACACGCCCGGTTTTCAGACCAAGCACAACGCGGCGTTGAATCGCAACCTGAACCGCACCGTGCACAGCGTGCTGAGCGATGTGGACGTGGTGCTGTTCGTCGTCGAGGCTGGCCGCTTCGGGCTCGACGATGCCAAGGTGCTGTCCCTGCTGCCCGAGGACAAGCCGGTCATCCTGATCGCCAACAAGCTTGACGCCGTGCAGCGCCGTGCCGAGCTGGCGCCCTGGCTGAAGAGCATGGCCGAGCGCCGCAACTTCACCGAGTTCGTGCCTCTGTCGGCCAAGAAGGCGGCCGATGTGACGCGGCTGTTCAAGATATTGAAGCCCTATGTGCCGGAGCAAGGCTGGTTCTACGCCGAAGACGCGCTGACCGACCGTTCGGAGAAGTTTCTCGCCAGCGAAATCATCCGCGAGAAGCTGTTCCGGCTGACCGGTGATGAACTGCCGTATACGTCCACGGTCGTGATCGACAAATGGGAGGACGAGGGCGAGTTGCGTCGCATCAGCGCCTCCATCGTCGTCGAGCGTGACGCCCACAAAGGCATGATCATCGGCCAGGGCGGCGAGCGCCTGAAGCGCATCGGCTCCGAGGCCCGCCAGGAGCTGGAGCATCTGATGGATGGCCGCGTGTTCTTGGAGCTGTGGGTGAAAGTGCGTTCCGGTTGGGCTGACAGCGAAGAGCATTTGCGCTCCTACGGCTACGAGTAAATCACCCTGATGGCCGGAGTCCGTGCCCATCGCGCGCCCAGCGTTCAGCAGGCCTACGTCCTGCACCAGTACGACTGGAGCGAATCCAGCCTGATCCTTGACCTGTTCACCCGCGAGCAGGGCCGCATCGCCGTCGTCGCCAAAGGGGCCAAGCGTCCGTACTCGCAGCTCCGTGCGGTACTGCTGCCGTTTCAGCGCATCCAGGTGACCTTGTCGAAACCGGCCAAGACCGCCGACGGTAGTGGTGCCGAAGTCGTTACCTTGCGCGCAGCCGAATGGGCGGGCGGCGCCACCATGCCGTCGGGCGCAGCGCTGTTCAGCGGCTATTACCTGAATGAGCTGCTGCTCAAACTGCTGGCCCGGCACGACCCACATCCCGCGCTGTTCGATGCCTACGCAGCGACCTTGCCCGAGCTGCATGCCAATGAGGACGAACAGTCGCAAGCCGCGCTGCGGGCCTTTGAGCTGCGGCTGTTGACCGAGATTGGGCTGTTGCCTGACCTGAGCCTGTCGACCCTGACCCAACAGCCTCTGGCCGCTGCCAAGCCCTACATGTTGTCGGCCGAATCGGGCGTGGTGCCGCCGGTCGGTGATGCCGCCAGCTTCAGCGGCGCGACTCTGGTGCAACTGCAGGCCGCGCTGATGCACGGCAGCCTGCCCGCCTTACAGCAAGCCTGCGCGCCGGTGCTGCCCGCGCTGAAATCCGCGCTGCGCAGCCTGCTTCACTATCATCTGGGCCACAAGCCGCTGCGCACGCGGCAGGTGATGCTCGACGTGCAAAAACTCCTCGATTGATATGAACCCACTGATCGCTCCCGAAGCCCGTTGCCACCTGTCCGTCAACGTCAACAAGGTGGCCCTGCTGCGCAATACGCGCCATCTTGGTATCCCCAGTGTTCTGCGCGCGGCCGAGCAGTGCCTGCTGGCGGGAGCCCAGGGCATCACCGTGCACCCGCGCCCGGATGCCCGCCACATCCGTCGTGACGACGTGGTTGAGCTGGCTGCACTGCTGAAGAAAGACTGGCCGCATGTTGAATACAACATCGAAGGCAATCCGACGCAGAACCTGATGGATTTCGTCCGCGAGTTGCGCCCGCATCAGGTGACCTTTGTGCCCGACAGCGAAGAGCAGTTCACCTCGGACCACGGCTGGCAGTTCCCGGCGGATCTGGAGCGGCTGCGCCCCCTGATCACCGAATGCCAGTCGCTCGGTGTGCGGGTCAGTCTGTTCATGGACCCGTTGCCAGAAGCGATGGCCTTCGTCGCGGAGCTGGGTGCCGAGCGGGTTGAGCTGTATACCGAGACCTTTGCCAGCAGCTTCGGGACCGAACGCGAGGCCGAGGTCTTGGCGGGCTTCACAAAAACCGCCGAATCAGCCTTGGCACTGGGCATTGGCCTCAATGCCGGCCATGACCTGAACCGTGACAACCTGACCGCATTTCTGCGTGCCGTACCCGGCGTGCAAGAGGTGTCCATCGGTCATGCGTTGATCGCTGATGCCTTGGAGCTGGGCTACACCGAAACCGTGCGAAGTTATCTGCGCTGCATTCAACGGGCTTACACGGCATGAGTTGCCGACCGCCCGTCGTCATGCCAGCGCAGGCTGGCATCCGGCGCGTGCACCGTGTATTGCGAATCCAGCGACGAATTCTGGATTCCCGCCTGCGCGGGAATCACAGGAATGAAGGGAGTGGGGCGTGATCTACGGCATCGGCACCGATATCTGCGACATCCGCCGCATCCGCGACACCTTGGCCCGGCGTGGCGAGCGCTTCGCGGAGAAGGTGCTCGGCCCGCATGAGATAGCCGTCTTTCGCGAGCGCTACGCCAGGGTCGAGGCACGCGGTGTGGCGTACTTGGCCACCCGCTTCTCGGCCAAGGAAGCCTTCTCCAAAGCCATCGGCATGGGCATGCGCATGCCGATGACCTGGCGCGCCTGCGAGATCGTCAAGGCGCCCAGCGGCAAGCCCGAGATCAAGCTGCATGGCGAGTTGGCGCTTTGGTTCGAAGCCCAGGGCTTGAAGGCCCATGTGACGGTCAGCGACGAGAGCGAGTACGCGGCCGCGTTTGTGGTGGTGGAAACCAAGGGCTGACGGGGTATTCGCCATAAAAAAACGCCGCCAGGCTCGAAAGCCTGGCGGCGTTTTTCGTTCATTCAACCCAGCAGGGCTTTCGCCCCGCTGGCTGTTGTCAGCCCTGCTGTTCGAACGGCAGTTTGATCTGCGCCAGATCCTTCTTGGTCTCGACCAGCACCAGCGGGCCTTCTTCCACGCTCACCACGGCCGCGCGCGCGCGGGGCACATGGACCGGCTTGGGCTCGGCGGCGATGGCGGCCTGTACGGCAGCGATCTTGTCGGCGTCGGAGTTGACCCACTGCAAACCGGCCGAACCGGCGATGGCTTGCAGGTTGTCGACGGCCAGCTCGAAGGCGGGCTCGGCGACGACGGCAACCGGTGCAACGACGGCAACAGCAACGGGTGCAACGACCGGTGCAGGTGCAGGTGCAGGCGCTGGGGCTGGCGTCGGTGCCGTAGCGACTTCCACCGGTGCAACGGCAGGGGCCACTTCTACAGCCGGCACATCGGCAACGACCACTTGGGCGGCAATGACGACAGGCTCGACCGCGACGGGTGCTGGGGCAGCGCCATCGCCTTCAAGTGCCTGTGTCGCCACGTCACCTTCTGGGCGCTCGCGGCGGGTGCGATCCCGGCCACGGTTGCGTGGGCGGCGGGCTTCGCCGTTGGGCTCACCGGTCGGCGCTTCCGTGGTTTCCTCGGATGCGGCTGCTGCAAGGACAGGCTCAGCGCTGCTGCCGACGTTCTCAGCGGCTTCTGTGCCTGCCGCGCCTTCCAAACCTTCGGTCCCTTCGACGGGGCGGCTGTCATCACGGTCACGGCCACCGCGACGGCGACGACGGCCACCACGGCCTTGGCGGTCATCGGTGCTGCCGTCCGTGCTGCCGTCGGTGCCTGCGGCTTGTGAATCGACAAACGCAGCAGGTGCGTCAATCAGGTTCACGTCGGCCAGATCCGATGGGGCGGACTGAGCGGCTTGGATGGGCAGGGCGGTAGCCTGGGCTTCGGCATTCCGATCCGGACGCTCGCCACGTGGACGGCGTTCGCCGCGCGGCTCCCCACGGTCAGGGCGTTCGCCGCGTTCCGCACGTTCTGCGCGCTCAGGACGCTCGGCACGAACCTCCGTGCCTTCCGGCCTTGCTTCGCGCTCCGGGCGACCGTTGCGGCCACCACGCTCGGGCCGCTGCTGGCCTTCGGGACGCGGCTCACGCGGCTCACGCGCTTCACGTGCTTCGGGCGGCTTGCCGTCGGCGCGTTGGCCGTCACGGCCACCTTCACGCTTTGAACCACGCTCACCACGATTGCCACCACGGCCACCGCGACCGCCGTCACGGCCACCGTCTCGGCCACCTTCGCGCTTGGCGCGCTCGGGGGCTGCAGCGGGCTTGGCTTCAACAACCGGTGCCACTGGTTCAGCGGACCCGCTGAACAGGCGGGTGATCCAGCCAAAGAAACCACCGCTGGCGGCCACCGGTGCGGGCGTTGGGGCGGCGACAGGTGCCGCAGCCTTGACCGGCTCCGGCTTAGGCGGCGCAGCCACCGGCATCGGGGCGGGCTCGGGCAGGATGCCCTTGATGACCGGCTCCTGGCGATTCTGCTTTTCGGTCGCGTCGCGGCGGGTGATGCCGACCTCGTCGGTCGGCTCTTCGATCATCGTGTAGCTGGCCTGCAGGTTTTCCAGACGCGGGTCG
>JBBQKT010000193.1:0-7033 GCA_038327205.1 Burkholderiales bacterium
TGCACGATGCCGGGGCGCTGGTGCACGCAATCACCGGCCTCCACCAGGGTCTCCACATCGCCGTACATGAACTTGGCCCAGCCCTTGGTCATGAACACAATCTGGAACTCGGCCTCATGCCGGTGCCAACCCGTGCCCTTAACCGGTGCCATATTGGCCTTCACCAGGTGCGCAATCACCTTGCCGGCCGTGGCCGCCTCGACGCCGAGGTCTTTGTAGAGGAAGAAATCCCGCAGTCCATCGGTGCGCCAAGGCGTATCGCCGGGCTTGATGTGGGAGAAGGTGGTCTTGGTGGAATCGAGCATGGTGCAACCCTCCTGCAAGGCTTGGTGGTGACCCACCGAGCCTTGCAAAAATCGTTCCTCATTGCCTAGATAGGTGAGGGACGGAGGACTTGCGCAAAGCTGTCAAAGCTATGAATGACGACGACGGCAGTGTGATGAGCACGACGAGAAGAAGAAAAAAACACTCGCGGCGACCCATGCCAGGTCTTGGCCAACCCCGCGCGCCTCTCGAAGGCGTCGTGCTAAAAAACCAGCCTGGCCCCGCGTGTTGATGCACTTCGGTGTAGGCCCGGCGCTGCTTCAGTAAGGCCTAGCGAAGGCGTTCAGCGCAGCCATACCACCATCGTCGTCATGCCCACGCGAGCGCCAAGCAACAGCAGGCGATCTTCCAGCGTCACCACCGCGGCAAAGCTGCCGAACTGTGGCGCAGCGCCGCGCAGGCGATTGGGCGATACCTGAGCCAGTGGCCCATTCCCCGGCGTGAACCAGCGGACGTCAACATAGTCGGTGCTGACACCGCCATCAAAAAGCATTCCCGTGGCGGTGTTGGCGAAGATCAATCGGCCATCCGCTGCCACGCGCAAGGTCGCGGCATTGGGTGTGGCCAAGGCTGCGGGAAGCAGTTCACGGTCCAACGAGCCACTGGAAGCCCTCACCAGCGCAGCGCTCCCGTTCAGCAGCACACCTCGCAGCAGTTGATCAGAAGCCGGATCCGGAAACGGCGGTGCGTCGAATAGGGGGCCCTGCCAACTGAGCATGGCCACATCGCCCGACACGAACGGCAAATAGGTTCGCTCCGCCGAATTGCCGTTACCGACAGCCGTCCCCAGGGTTTGGATCGATACGCCGTTGCCCGCTGAACCGAGTGCGTAGCGATAGACCGGCGCGGGAAAGAGGCCGGCAGCCCAGCTGGCCAGCACCCGCCCCTTGTCGGCCGACAAAGAAATGGCGTTGTAGGTGCCGGACGCACTTTGGTCGAGCAGGACGGGCGGGGCCAGCGACACACCATTCACGTCAAAGCGCTGCAGATAAAGTCTTCCTGGGGAATTGAAGCTGTCGCTGGTATCGCGACGCACCCACAATATCCACAGATTGCTGCCATCACTTGCCACCTGCACGGCGCTGGCAGCGCCCAGCGACACGGTTACACCGGCTGGGTTGCCGGCCAGGATGCCATCGGCGGTGAACCGAACGAGGCGCAGGTCGAAGGACGGACCTACGGAGGCAATCAAAGGGCCGTTCTCAGGCAGCGACAGTACTGCCTCGTTGCCCACGCGCAGCAGGGTTTGTTTCGAGTTCACCAACGACTTGAATTGCGGATAGGCCTGCACGGCGCTCGCAACACCACGTTTGTTCAAGTTCACCAGCGCCACCCCATTCTCGGCGCTTTGCGCTGACCAATCGGGCGTCAGTACAAGTGCATGGTCGCCAAAGCCGACCGCAGCCAGCGGCTCGCGCAGCAACGCGCCCGGAATCGGTGCCTGGGCAGTCGGGAAGCTTGCACTGGTGACATCCATCACCCCCACGCCTTCGGTCACGCCATCCCAGCGGCGCAGACGCTCGTCGGTATCGATCACGCCGACGCCGACGGTTGAGAGCGCTGTGCTGGTGCGGCGCACGATGCCCACGCCGCTTTGGTACCAGATCGACTGGATCGAATTGGCAACCGCCTGAATCTGGCCGTTCCCGGACAGTTTGATTTTGATAAGCAACGTCTGGTCGACGCGCAAGGCCTGCACCGTTCGACCCAAGTCCGGCAGGTCCACCGCCTCGTTGCCGATGACACGGCTGTAGATTGCGATATCAGCTTTGTCGTTGACGCGGTCCCCGTCGACATCTGCAACCGGTTCGTCGACACGGTCAAGCAAGGTGATTTGCTCACCAACACGAACCGGCGAGCGCAATTCGGCAAACTCAATCGCGGTGCCCGATAAGCCCGTCACCTCGGCGCTGATACGTGCAGTCACCTTGCCCGCCGCAATGCTGAGCGATTGACTGTCGACGCCAGCGTTCAGAGAATTTTCTGCACGCTCGGTAAAGCCGCTGCCGTTGGCCGTGGTGACGACCTTGTTCATGTAAGGCGCGGGGCGGGCGGTGTCGAGATCGGCACGACCGGCATAGAGCCATTCGGCCCCATCGCGCAGAGGGCGTAGCGGCGTCGCATCTGCATACAACACCTCGCCGACATTGGGCGCGGGAGGGATCAATCCCGACGTCGCTACAGCAGGCGGTGGCGCGGGCGACTCGGTGCTTGCTCCCCCGCCCCCACCGCAACCGGCCAACACAGCAATGCCGCAGCAGCCGACTCGCAGCACAGCCGCCCAAGACCCGCGATTCTGCAAAGAAGACTTCATCGCACCAATGCCAAATCGGCACTGCAACCCTTGCAGCACCGAGGCAAGCTCCCTATGGCGCGCAGGCTAGCACGAGTCGGGGCCTCGTCTTCAAGGCTTGGCGCTGTAGTTCACCGGCACCCACTGATAACCCTTGCCCTCGGCCCGCAAATGGCCGATGCCGGGGAAGGCCACGTGCGCGATGGCAACCCAGTAACCGGCCTTGGCAGCGTCGGCGAAGGCCTTCTTGCGCACCGGGCCGGCCAGCTTGGCGTCGGTGTCGAAGGCGATCGTGATGCTTGGATCAGGGAACTGCACGGCGGCGGCGTGCATCACGTCGCCCCAAACCACCAGCTTCTGGCCCTTGCTTTCAACGACGTAGAAGCTGTGGCCGGGTGTGTGGCCGGGTGTGGCGACAGCGCGGATGCCAGGCACCAGCTCGGTTTCGCCTTCAAAGGTCTTGATGCGGCCGGCGTCGGCATAGGGCTTCACCGAAGCCTGCGCGCCCTGGAAAAAGCCCTTGCCATCGGCTGGGGCCTTGTCGAGGTTTTCGGCGCTGAGCCAGAAGTCGGCGTCATGCTTGTCCATGCGGACGATGGCATTGGGGAAGGCGATCTTGCCGTCGGCCAGCAGGCCACCGACGTGGTCGGGGTGCAGGTGAGTGATGTAGATCTCATCGACCTGATCGGGCGTGTAACCGGCCGCCTTCAAGTTGGCCAGCAGCTTGCCCAGGGTCGGGCCGAACAGGCCGGCCGCGCCAGCGTCGATCAGCACCAACTTGGCGCCGGTGTTGACCAGGTAGGCGTTGACCGAGGTTTCGATCGGTGCCTTCAGATAGGCCTTGTCGAAGGCCTTGGCCACTTCGCCCTTCTTGCCACCGGCCAGCAGCTTGTCCATCGGCAGATCGACAGTGCCGTCATTCAGCGCGGTGATCTCGAAATCGCCCAGCATCATCCGGTAGTAGCCGGGGGCTTGCGTCTTGACCTGCGGGGCGGCGGCGATGGCCGGGGCGCTGACGGCGATGGCCCCAAAGGCCAGGGCGAGGCTGAGGCTGATGTTCAAAAGGCGCGGGGCGAGTCGGCTCATGGGAGTCTCCAAAAACATTGAATGGCCAGCAGGATAGCAAGCGCCGCCACTGCGGACATGGGCAAAGGCTATTCGGGTTCGTGGCAGGCAACACAGAGTTTGTTGCCCTCGGTGTCGCGGAAGTAGGCGCCGTAGTAGTGCGGGTGATAGTCCGGCCGCAAGCCCGGCGGGCCTTCGCAGCGGCCACCCTGCGCCAGGGCGAGAGCATGGGCCGCGTCCACCACCGCCCGGCTGCTGGCCAACAAGGCCGTCATCTGCCCGTTGCCGGGCTCGTGAGGCTGGCCATCATGCGGTGTGCCGATCAACAGCAGTGGGCGTGGCGACGGGCCGGCGCTTTGCCAGCCTGCCCAGGGCCGGCTGCGGTCACAAAACCGGGCCGGGTTGCCCAGCACCGCCATCAACGGCGTGTAAAAGGCCAGCGCGCGCTCGAAGTCACGGACGCCAATAAAGAGGTGCGACAGCATGGAGCATCAGCCCTTGCGCTGCACCGCCACCCATTGATCCACCACCTGCGTCAGCACCGCCAGCGGCACATTGCCGGTCTGCAGCACCAAGTTGTGAAAGGCCTTCAACGAGAAGGCGTCGCCCAGCGCTTTTTGCGACGTGGCACGCAAGTCGAGGATGTGCAGCATGCCGATCTTGTAGGCGCAGGCCTGGCCGGGGTTGACGACATATCGCTCCACCTCCTGCGCCGGGATGCCGTAGTCGATCGCCTGCTGACGGGTCCACTTCATCGTGTGCAGGCCGGTGTCCACCACCAGACGGCGGGCGCGGAACAGCTCGCTGTCGAGCTGGCCCAGCTGACCCTGCACATCGCCCTCGTACCAGCCACTCTCGGCCGCCAGCTGCTCGGCGTACAGCGCCCAGCCTTCCGAGAACGCCGAGCCGCCGGCAAACACGCCGTCGCGGCGGTAACGCGGCAGGCTCTCGGTTTCCTGCTGCAGGGCGATCTGGAAATGATGGCCGGGCACGCCCTCGTGGTAGGTCAGCGAGCGCAGGCTGGTGATGCGCAGAATCGGTCCCGGCAACGGTGCCCAGAAGATGCCCGGCAGGCTACCGTCCCGGGCCGGGCTGGAGTAGTGGGCGGCGGCCGTCTTCTCGGTCAGCAGCGGCTCGCGGCGTACCTCGACCGGGGCCTTGGGCGTGATGTCGAACAGCAGTTTCGAGCGCTCTTGCGCGTCGCGCAGCACCGCGCTGTGGCGGGCCAGCAGCTGGGCGCGCGCGGTTTCAAGGTCCGCCTTCGGCTGTGAATCCACTTCAAGCTTGGCATAGCGACGGTTGACGCTGCCCTCGGCATAGCCCAGCTGGCGCAAGAGCCCATCCATCTGCGCCTCGATGCGCGCCACCTCGCGCAGGCCCAGCGCATGGATCTGCGCCGGCGTGAAATCGGTCGTCGTGTTGCGGCGCAGCGCCTCGGCATAGGCCTTGTCGCCGCCGGGCAGGCGCCACAGGCCGGCGTCGTCGGTGGTCAGCGGCAGTTGCGCCTTGAGCAGCGCCTCGGCGCGGGCGTAGGCCGGGATCACCGATTCGGTGGTGATCTTCTCGGCGCGGGCGACGGCACGGGCGCGGTCTTCGGCGGAGATCGTGCCGAGTGCCGCGATGCGGGCATCGAGCGAGCTGACGAACACATTGCGCGCCGGCGCATCGGCCAGAAACCGCGCGAACTGGCCCAGCGCCGCTTGGGTGATGAAACGCGGCATCAAGAACCCACGGCTGGCCGAATCCTCGGCCCGGGCCACGCCGTTGTCCATCTGCGCCGCCACCTGATCCAGCCGAGACAGATAGTGGTCGATATCCGCCGCATTGCGGATCGGGTGCGCCTGGCTGAGGAAGTTCACCAGCTGCACATGCAGGCCACGCATCTGGTTGAACACAAACTCGAAGTCGGCAAACGGCTCCGCCGCCACCGTGCTGCGCAACGACCATTCGACGACCGCCGCCGAGGTGCGCTGCGGCGCAGCCATCTTGCTGCGATCCATCGCCGCCAACTGCGCCAGCGCGGCCTTGGCGTCGGCCAGGCGGGCGGCGCGGTAAGCCGCAGTGTTGGGTGTCAACTGCGCGTCGAGCGCCTGCTGCTCGGCTACAGGCAGGTATTGGCGGTAGGTCGATTGCACCGGATCGGCGCGCATGCGCTGGACGGCGATGCTTTCGGCCCAGGTGTCGAAGTTGGGAACTGCAGCTGCGGCGGGTTGGCCCGATGACGTCAGCGGCGCGAGCAGGGCGGCCAGGAGGACAGCCGGGAGAACAGGGCGGAAGGATGGTCTGTAGGTCATCGACATGGAAGCGTGGCATCGCGGGCGCTGGGGCGGAGCGGTGATATTAAGGTTTGTCGGGCCGGCACTCTCAGCATCAGCGGCCGCGCTTCACGGTTGAAACCATGGCGCTTGTTCTTAATACGGCAACGCCGTAGTATGCAGAGGTGAGAACAGTGGCCGAAACCCCAATATTTCAGCGCTATGCCGCTGACATCTGGACTCCAGCCGAGCGCGACGAATTCATTAACTGGATCGCCGCCAACCCGGAGGCGGGAGACCTCGTCAAAGGAAGCGGCGGATGTCGCAAAGTACGCTGGGCGGCGTCAGGGCGAGGCAAGAGCGGCGGCGCTCGCATCATTTACTTCAACGTCTTGGATGCGACCATTTGGTGACTCATCGTCTACACAAAAGGCAGGTTTGAAAACTTGCCAAGCTCGTTCCTGGCAGAACTGAAACAAGGAGTTGAAGATGCCCTCTGAAATGAAGAAATTCCAGCAAGATTTACTTGAGTCGGTTCGGCAAATGAAGCGCGGTGAAGCGGCGCGGGTCACCAAGGTTCAACTGCCAGCGGCCGCCCAAGCTCGTGCGCGAGTCGGCCTGTCACAGCAGGATTTTGCAGACCTCTTGGGCGTATCGGCTCGCACGCTGCAAGACTGGGAACAGGGGCGGCGCGAGCCAAACGGCGCCGCGAAGACCTTGTTGCGTGTCGCCGTGGCGCACCCGGAGGTTCTGCGTGAACTGCAGGGTTGACACGCCACCCTTTGTCACCTGACCCTCAGCTTCGATTGGGCTGGGAGTCAGCTGATTGCCTGATTCAGCCCGCCGTTTCCGCCCCCCAAGCCCCCGGCGCCAATCCCACCAAGTTGTACGGCCCGATCGCCGTCCGAATCAACCTCAGCGTCGGCAGGCCCACCGCCGCGGTCATCCGCCGCACCTGGCGATTGCGGCCTTCGCGGATCACCAGTTCCAGCCACGCCGTCGGGATGGCCTGGCGCACGCGGATCGGTGGCTCACGCTCCCAGACGGTGGGCGGCGGCACCAGCAGCCGCGCTTCGGCCGGCCGCGTCATGCCGTC
>JBBQKT010000194.1:0-6979 GCA_038327205.1 Burkholderiales bacterium
GGTGACGACGAAGACGTAGTACGGCCCTTCCAGATCGCGCGGCGCGGTGTAGTTCAAGCTGCCGCTGTAGCTGCTCGATGCAGTCAGGCCGCCGGTGTGCTGGACGTAGCCGAGGTAGCGGTCCTTGTTCAGATCGAGGAAACGGTCCTTGGACAGGTAGACCATGTCGTACCAGCTGCCCTGGTCGGCGGCGGTCTTGCCGCCCTTGTTCTCGACCGTGTAGTTGACGGTGAAGGCTTGGCCGGCAATGACGGCGTCGGGCGCGCTGACGGCGGTGACCTGCAGATCGGGCGGCGGTGCCAGCGTGATCGGCAGCGCGATCTGGGCCACGTTGTTGGCCTCGTCGGCGAACTCCAGCACGGCATTGCCGCCCTGCTCATTGATGACGGGCAGGCCCGCGCGCACGGTGCTCGGGGTCTGTGCGTAACGGTCGACGTAGATGCCGGTATCGGCCTTGACGATCAGTTTGAAGGCGCCACTGATCGAAGTCGGCAGGGTGAAGGTGGCGCTGTTGGTGATGGTTTCGCCAGGCTGCAGATAGCGGGGTTGGTTGGTGCCGCTGTAGAGGATGTCGAGCCGCGCGCGCAGCAGGGTCTCGATCAGCTCGCCGCGGTCGACCAGCGGGTAGTCGCTGGGGTCGAGCGTGGCATCACGGCTGAGGTAGACGCCGTCGAGCCAGCCGCTGGTGCGGGTGGCGCGGGTGCCGCGGTTGGTGATGGTCCAGGTGGCGGTGATGGTCTGGCCGGAGCTGGGGTTGGGGTCGCTGACGGTGATGCTGTCCACCTGCAAGTCGGGCTCGCGGTAGGTGATGTTGAGGCTGCCCTGGCCGAGATTGTTGTCGCGGCGCAGGCCTTCAAATACGGAGTTCCGGTAGAGCTTGTCACGGGCATCGGTGTTGGCGTTGTTGACCGCGTCACCATAGCGGCCGCCGACCAGGTTCTCATCCTGGCTCTGGCTCTTGGGGTCCTGCGATTCCGCACGCAGCTCGGGTGCCAGGCTGTCGGCGTAATGCTTGGCGTCCGTCATCACGTAGATGTAGTAACGCCCATTGGTGCCCGGCGGCAGGTTGACCTTGGCGCTGGCGCTGTAGCTGGCACCCGAGGCCAGGCCGCCGGCATTGCTGTGCACGACCGAGCCGATGGCGGTGGCCCGGCTGGCGATGAAGGTCGGGTCGGGGCTGAAGTAAATCGTGTCGAGCCAGCCCTGGGTGCCGCTCCACACATCGGCGCCGACGTTTTGCACCGTCCAGTTGACGGTGGTCTCTTCGCCGGAGAAGTTCTCGGCGATGGTGCCGACTTGGGTGACGCGCAGGTCGCTCGGGCGGTTGTCCACTGCCACCGCCACGCTGTTGACGTTATTGCTCTCGGTGACCTCGGCAATCTGGTTGACGCCGGTGAAGCTGTTGTAAGCCGCGTCGGTCTGCACCACCAGATAGCCGCCACTGACCGAGGGGCCGAGGTTGACGGTCTGGGTAACGCTGTAGCTTTCGCCATTGCCCAGCGCGCGCGATTGATCGACGCTGCTGAGCAGCCAGACGACTCGGGCCAAGTCGAGATTGGGGTTGTCGGCCAGCCAGATCTTGTCGGTCCAGCCGCCACTGAAGGCGTCACCGCGGTTCTGCACCGTGTAGTTGAAGGTGTAGGCACCGGCGGCCGTCATCGTCGGTGTGCCGGCCACTTGCGTCACCGCCAGATCGGGCGGAGTGATGCCCAGCACGCCGATGGCACCGGCGGCGCGCGATTTGTAGTTGTTGTTGTCTGCCTGGGTCGGATCATCCGGGTTCAGGTTCGACGCCAGCGTGTCTTCCAGAATCGCGTCGTAGGTGTCGCTCCAGACGGTCAGGTAGTACTGGGCCGTGCGGATGTTGTCCGGGATCTGCACATTGAGCGTGCCGAGGTAATCCTCGCCCACGGCGAGGTTGCCGGTGTGGGTGATCTGGCCGATCTTGATGTCGCCCTTGCCCGGGTTCGGCCGGGTCTTGTCGACGGTCAGCCAGACGGTGTCGGTCCAGCTGTTGACGGCGGCCGTATCGCCGCGCGTGATGGCCGAGCCCTTGTTGGCCACCTTGTAGCGCACCTCGACGGTCGCGCCGTGCACCACCTGGTCGGGCGCCACAACATCGCTGGTCACCAGATCGGCGAAGGGGATCGGGTCGATGCGGAAACGGGCGGCGCGGGTGTTGTTGGCCTCGCTCGGGTACTCGTCAATGCGGTTGGTACCGTCGGCGGTGACGATCAGATAGGCATCACCCCGGTAGCGGATCGGGATCTCCACGCCGTTGACGGTGGTGGTGTAGCTCTCGGTCGGCGCGAGTGCTGCGCCGCTGGCCACGCGGGCGACCAGCAGGTCGTCGCCGCTCAAGATGCCGTCCAGGCTCAGGTAGACGTAGTCGGTCCATGGGCCGACGGTGGCCTCGGGGCCGAAGTTGCCGACGGTGAATTGCAGGCCGGCGCTGGTGCCGGCGCTGACATTGGTGGGCACGACGAGGCTGGTGACGCGCAGATCGGGCCGGTCGTTCAAGCTGACGACGATGGCGTCGGTGGCGGTGGTCGTGTTGTTGTCGCGGGCCGAGCCGTATTCAAACACCTGGGGCGAACTGCCGGTGCCCAGCAGGCTGTTGGTGACCACGCGCAGGCGGTAGCCCCCCTCGATCTTGGCCGGCAGGCGCAGCTGCTCGGTGCGGCTGTAGCGCAGGCCAGCGTCGAGGCCCCGGTCATAGGTAAAGCTGCCCAGCACGACGGTGCTGCCGCTGGCGCTGAGCAGCAGCACGGTGTCTTGCCACTGGCCGGCGGCGCGCGCCAGGCCTTCGTTGATGACGGTCCACGACACATCGACCAAGGCGCCTTCTTGCGCGGCAGCGGGGGCGCTGACGGTTTCGACCCGCAGGTCGGGCGAGTCGCTCAAGGTGACCGGCACGGCGATCGAATGGCCGACGTTGTTGTCGGTGTAGATGAACTCGAACGGTCCGCCGGTGGACACGTTGAGGAACCAGTCGCCCGAGATGCCGTCGGGCAGGCGGGCGCTGATGCTGCGGTTGTAGGTGTCGCCCACTGCCATCTGGCCGAGGTGACCGGCGCTGCCCAGATCGACGCGTTGGCCGCTGCCATCGGCATTGCGGCTGAGCCAGACGGCGTCGCTCCACGAGCCAGTGTTGGTGATGCCGATGCCGCGGTTGGCGACGGTCCACTCCACCGTGATCGGCCGGCCGCTGTAGGCCACGGTCGGCGTGCTGACCGATTCGACCCGCATATCGGCGTAGGGGATGGGCAGCACGTCGGTGGTGTTGGCGGCGCGGCCGGTGTTGTTGGCCTCGCTGTCGTGCTCCCATACCTTGGCCGTGGCATCGGTCTTGACGAACACAGTGCCGTGGCGGCTGAAGGCCGGGCCAAAGGCGTAATTGAGGCTGCCGCTGTAGCTGTCGCCCACGGCCAGGCCGCCGTTGTGCTGCACCTCGCCGAGCACGATGTCGTCGGCATTGCCGATCACGTCATCGGTGCTGTAGATGATGCGGTCGGTCCAGCTGCCGGTGCGGCCGCTGCCGGTGCCCTGGTTGCTGACGGTCCACTCCACCGTGATGCTGGCCGGGTCGTTGATCACGCGGGTCGGCGCGCTGACGCTCAGCACGGCCAGGTCGGCAAAGTAGTCGCGGGCAATGCTCACATCGAGCGCGGCCTGGTTGTTGCTCTCGCCCAGGGTGCTTTCGTTGTTGGCCCCGGCCGTGTCGGTGACGACGATCAGCCGCCACGCGCCTTCCAACTCGACCGGCAGGGTGAAGCCCAGCTCGCCGGCCAAGCTGCCACCTGCTGCAAGGCTTGCGATCAGGCGCTCGCCCAGCAGGGTGTCGGCGGCATCGACGACGCCGTCGCGCGACAGGTAAACCTTCTCGCGCACATTGGCCGCGCCGGCACTGCCGGTGTTGCGGGTCAACCAGCGCAGGCTGACGGCCTCGCCGCCTTGCAGCAAGCCGGTGGTGCTGAGGCTGCCAACGACCAGGTCAGGGGCCACCACGGCGACGACCAGGGTCGCCACGTTGTCGGTCTCGCTGGATTCGTTCACATAGTTGCCACGGTCGGCCGTCACCTCGATCCGCCAATTGCCCGGCGGCAGCGCGGGCACGGCCACGCTGATACTTTGCGTCAGGCCTGCACCGGCGGCCAAGCTGCGGAAGGCCCAGGTCGTGCCCAGGCTTTGGGTGGGCTGCACGCCCAGCACATCGACCAGGCGGATGTCCTCGCCAAAGAACGCGCTGACGGCATCGTTGCCGGCATTGCGCACGGTGTAGTCGAGCTGCACCGTCTGGCCAACGCGCCAGTCGGCGGGCGCGGTGAGGCCTTCGATCTGCAAATTGGGCTTGGGTTCGGCACGCACGGTGCTGGCACTGGCGGCAGCGACGGTGTTGTTGTCGGTGCGGCCGAGTTCATAGACGGCCGCGAAGGCGTCGGTCTTGACGATGAAATAGCGCGAGCCGGTGGCGTCTCGCGGCACGGTGAATTCCAGCACCGCCGCATAGCTCTCGCCCACGGCCAAGCTGCCAACGCGGGTGACCGAGCCCACCAGCGTGGACTGCGCGGTCAGCGTCAGCGTGCTGCTCAGGTAGACCTGGTCGACCCAGCGGTTGACGTCGGTGGCGACCGTGCCGCCATTGCGGACGGACCAGGCCACCCGCGCGCTGCGACCGGCGAAAACTTCGGCCGGCACCAGGGTCAGCGTGGGCGCCAGATCGGCATAGGTCTGGGTGACCGCCAGGGCGGCGGAGACGCGGGTGTTGTCGGCGCGAGTGTCGGGCTCGTTGACCTTGCGGGTCGCGTCGCTGATCACCGCGATGCGATAGTTGCCTTCGATGCGCGTGGGAATGCGCACGCTGGCGCTCTGGCTGTATTCGTCGCCGATGGCCAGCGCCGCGCCGCGCGGGATTTCGGCCAGCACGATGTCGTCACCATTACCGATGACGGCGTCGCTGGACAGCACGATGCGGTCGACCCAGCCGGTGGTGGCGGTGGCAATCGCGCCGCCGTTGTTCTTGACGGTCCAATTGACAGCCAAATCGCCGCCGGAGATGACGCTGCCAGGCGCCGTCAGCGCGGTGACGCTCAGGTCGGCATAGACGCGCAGCGCGGCGCTGAAGCTGGCCGTGGTGTCGTTGTTGGTTTCGGCCGTGCCGTCGGCATTGGTCTCGAACAGCACGCCGGGGCCACCGTTGCCACCGCTGCTGTTGCCACTGCTGCTGCGGTCCACGCTGATGCTGACATCAAACACGCCCGCGCCCTTGGCCCCTTCCGGCAGCACAAAGCTGTAGCTGCGCTGACGCACCTCACCGGCTGCCAGCGGCAGGGCGGCGGCGCCGGCAAAGCTGAGCAAGGTATCGACCAGCAGCGGGCCCGGCGTGCCGTCGGCATTGCGCTGGCGGATCACCAGGCGGTCTTGGTAAGGCAGGTTGGTGGAGACCTTGCCCTGGTTGACATCGTCCCAGCGCAGGGTCAGCACATCACCCGAGGTCGGGTTGGCTTCGAGCACGGCAATATTGCGGGCGATCAGGTCGGCACCGACATTCAGCAGGCGCTCGATCTGGTTGTCGTTTTCCAGCGTGCCGGTGCTGTTGAATTCGGCGATCTCATTGCCCGCATCGACGGTGACGCGCAGCCGGATCGCACCGGCCGCATTGGCGCCGCCGGGCCAGCTGAAGCTGGCCGAGCGATTGAGGCTGGCACCGGCCTGCCCTTCGGCCACGGTGCCGGTCCGGGTCAGGCTCGCGATGACGATGCCGGTGGTCTGGTTAAGCACCTCGACCCGTTCGGTCCAGCCCCGCGTGGGCGCGACGGTGCCGGCGTTGCTGGTGGTCCAGCTGACGGTGACGCTATCGCCCTGCTGCCAGTCGCCGGTTGGCGTGACGGCCAGATTGCTCGCCACCAGGTTGACGTAGTTGATGTACTCGGCCAGCGTGCTGGTGAAGCCGATCTGACCGCGGTTGTTGGTCTCGGCGCTGCCGCCTTCTTTTTGCGTGTTGCCGTAATCGGTTTCCACCACGGCCAGCAGGCCTCCGGCACCGGTCGGGCCGTCGGGCAGCTTCAGCGTGGCCGTGCGGGTCGCGCTGGCGCCGCCGCCGGCCAAGGCACCATCGGTGGCCTCGACATAGGGCAAGAGCAACTCGGCCAGCACGGTGCCACCGGCGCTGCGCAAGGTGATGCGGTCGGTGAAATCGCCGATGGTGGCGGTGGGGCCCTTGTTGGTGGTCTTCCAGGTCACCACGACGTCGCCGCCGGAGATGAAGTCAGCGCCGCTCTTGGGCACGACGGTCACGTCCTGCACCACCAGATCCATGCCGACGGCCTTGTCGACCTCGGCGATCAAGGCAGCAAGGTCCCAGCTCGTGCCATCGGCGAACTTGACCTGCTGCAGCGGGTTGTAGCCATTGCGCGGGTCGTTGTTGTAGAAGAAGTAGCTGACCGTGAGCTTGTCGCTGGTGTTGGCGATGCCGATGTCGATGGCCGTGTACTGCGCCGTCTGGTAGTCAAACACGCGGCGTACAAACACCTGCTGCGGCGTGATGCCGGCCTTGAATTGCAGGGTGTTGACCTTGCTGGTGTCCCAGCCGGTGTTGAGCAGGGTGTCTTGCCCATCGCCACGGCCGAACAGCACGGTGTTGTTGCCGCCGCCCAGCGACAGGGTGTCATTGCCCGCGCCACCATCGAGCGTGTCGGCACCGTCTTCGCCGTACAGGACGTCATCGCCCTCCCCGCCGTTGACGATGTCATTGCCCGGCCGGGCGGAGAGGGTGTCATCACCCTTACCGCCATTGATCGTCTCGTTCCAGTTGGTGCCGAGGATGGTGTCATTGCCGTCGGTGCCCGCGACCACCCGTGCCTGAATGTCGGCAATCGTCCAGACCGTGCCGTCGGCGAACTGGATGCGCTGCAGCGGGTTGTAGCCCCGGTTCGGATCTTCCCCCTCGAAGAACGCGTTGACGATCAGCTTGTCACCG
>JBBQKT010000195.1:0-6900 GCA_038327205.1 Burkholderiales bacterium
GTGGGCAAATCGCCGCCGCGGTTCATGAACAAGAACTCGCTGCGGAACAGGCCCACGCCGGTGGCACCGGCTTCGAGCGCGGCGGGCGCATCGCCGGGCAATTCAATATTGGCGTGCAACTCGATGTGCTCGCCGTCCAGCGTGACAGCAGGCGTGTGGCGAAGCCGAGCCAAGCGGGCGCGCTCCAGCTCGCTCTGACGCTGGCGAAAGCGGTATTCCTCAAGAATGATGGGCGAGGGGTTGACGATCACCGCGCCCGCGTCACCGTCGATGATGACCCAGTCATCCTGGCGGATCAGGCGTGAGGCCTCACGGGTGCCGACGACCGCTGGAATGTCCATGCTGCGGGCGACGATGGCGGTGTGCGAGGTCTTGCCGCCGATGTCGGTGATGAAGCCGTGGAAGACGCTGCGCTTGAACTGCATCATGTCGGCCGGCGCAATGTCAGCAGCCACCAGCAGCAGTGGGTCTTCGCCCGCAAAATCACGCTGCACCAGGCTGGCGGCGTCGATCGGCGATTTGCCCTGCTCGCGCGCTAGCGCACCGAGGATGCGCTCGACCACTTGTTCGAGATCGGCCTTGCGCTCGCGCAGGTAGTCGTCTTCCATCTCGTCGAATTGACGGGCCAGCACTTCAAGCTGGGCCGACAGTGCCCACTCGGCGTTGTAGTGCCGTTCGATGATCCATTGCTTGGTGGCACCGGTCAGCGCCTCGTCGTGCATCAACATCAGGTGCACATCAAGCAGGGCAGACAACTCGTGCGGCGCATCGCTGGGCAGATCTTTCTTCAGCGTTTCGAGTTCCAGCGCCACCTCATCACGGGCGCGCATGGTGCGCTGGATCTCGGCCTCGACTTGTGCCTCGGCGATGAAGTAATGCGCCACATCGACCCGGCTGGAAGCGACGAGCACAGCGCGGCCAATGGCAACGCCGCGAGAAACCGGAATACCGAAGACCTGGAAGCTCATGCTTTGAATGTAGCAGCGCTGTCAGGGCACGACAGCGTCACCAATCGGTCATGCATGCGTCACGGCAGCGTCACCCCGAGTGCCGACGATGCGCAGCAGACCAACTGCACGAGGCTGATCATGAGGGATCTACCGCTGCCCACCTTGCCACTGACCCAGTTCTCGCCGTTCTCGGCGCCCAAACGGCCAGTACCCGAGCGCTTTGCGCCGGTTGAGCGAATTGCCCCCGCCCGGCTCGATGTGAGCTGGGCCCGCACCGACGACGATGTCCGTGCGGCGCAAGCGCTGCGCTATCAGGTCTTCGCCACCGAAATGGGTGCGCTGCTGAGCGTGCCCAAGGGTGCACCGGCCGGACATGACATCGACCGATTCGACCCGTTTTGCGAACACCTGCTGGTGCGTGTTGTCGAGGCGGACGGCCAACCGGGCGCCGTGATCGGCACCTACCGTGTGCTGACGCCGGCCGCCGCTCAGCGCGCGGGCGGGCTCTATAGCGAAACCGAGTTCGACCTCACGAGCCTGCAGCCTCTGCGCGGACAGATGGTTGAACTGGGGCGCTCGTGCATTCACCTCGATCACCGCTCGGGCGGGGCGATCATGGTGCTGTGGGGGGCGCTGGCGGAATTTATGCTGCGCAATGGGCTGGACACGATGATCGGCTGCGCCAGCGTCAATATGCGTGACGGCGGGCACTACGCCGCCAGCCTTTGGAAGCAGTTAGAACGCAGCCATCTGGCCGCACCGGAATGGCAGGTTCAGCCGAGGCTGGCACTGCCGGTAGAAGATTTGCGCCATGACATGCCGGTCGAACCACCGCCGCTGATCAAAGGCTATCTGCGCTGTGGTGCGCGCATCCTGGGCGCCCCGGCCTGGGATCCTGACTTCAACACGGCAGATTTGCCGATGATGATGCGGACTGCCGACCTGCCGGCCCGCTACAAGCGTCACTTTATGGAGTAACGCGATGAGGTTTACTGCCCCTCGCCGAACTTGTCGTTGACAAGGGCGGTGATCGCTTCTTGGGCCGCCAACTCATCCGGCCCTTCGGTTTCCAATTCGACCTGGGCCCCGATACCGGCCGCCAGCATCATCACGCCCATGATGCTTTTGGCATTGACGCGGCGGTTGTTGCGACTCATGAAGACTTCGCATTTGAAGGAGCCAGCCAATTTGGTCAGCTTGGCCGATGCGCGAGCATGCAGGCCCAGCTTGTTGCTGATGGTGAGCGTGGAAGTGATCATGGGGCTGCGGAAGTGGGGAGATCAGCGATCTTGATGCCGGCGTGGCCGCCCTCGGCAGCCAACTCCACCATTGCATCCAGCGGTTCATCGCCGTAACAAAGGGCGCGCCACAACATTGGCACGTTCAGTCCGCTGATCAGGCGAACGTTGCGGGCGGCATCGCGCAGATCAAGGGCGGCATTGCACGGCGTGGCACCGAAAGCGTCGGTCAGCACCAGCCAATCTGTCGGCGAGTTGGCCGCCATCAGTGCCTGGGCGCTGGCAATGACTTGCTCGGCTTGATCGTCCTGCTGAACATCCAGCGAAAAAACCTGGTCTGACCGATCCGGGAACGCATGCATGGCCACCGATTTAAGGGCGGACGCCAAGGGCATATGAGCAATCAAGAGAACACCAACCATGCTGAGATTATGGCCGGGGGCTTTGCAAGGTCAGCATCAGGCACCGAGCCGCAGTGAGTTGATGAAGGCCTCCCAGGCTGCAGCGTTGGGCCGTGCGCCCAGCATCAGTGCCTGATAAACGCGCCGACCCCGTGTGAAAACAGCCACTTGGGCCTGCTGCTGTCCACCGATCAGAACCTGCTGCCGCGCCTCGATATTCGGGGTCATGCCCGGCACTTGCAGCGGTCGGGGATCGCTGCGCCGTGCAGACATCTTGCTGGCCAGAGATTCGCGCATCTGGCGCAGCACGCCAGTCACTTGAGCCGGATCGTTGACTTCGGCCCACGAGAGCGCAAAACTCTGGCCTGCTGCCTCGCATTGCGCCAAGCCCATCGCCACCGGTTCGGCCCGCGTGGCCGGGTGGGCAGAAAAAGTCGGCTTGCAGGGGAACATCACCAGCACATCGGCACCTTCAGGCCGCACCTCGCGCCAGTCCAGACCCGGCGAGCAGGCAGTCAGCGCCAGCATGGCCGCGAAAGAAATTGTCAGTAAACGCATGGCCGCATTATCCAGAGCGGCCACTGCCGCAAAATGCGGCGCATGCAAACAAACCCCACACCGCCATCGCCGATGTCCCTCGCGGGCGTGCGCGTGCTTGATTTGTCCCGCGTGCTGGCCGGCCCCTGGTGCACGCAAACACTGGCCGACCTCGGGGCTGAGGTCACCAAGGTCGAACGGCCCGGAAGCGGCGATGACACCCGCGCCTGGGGGCCACCGTATTTGAAAGACGATGCCGGAGCCGACACCAGCGAGGCGGCGTACTACCTCGGCGCGAACCGCAACAAGCGCTCTATCGCGATCGACATCGCCCTGCCTGAGGGCCAAGCGCTGATCCGGCGGTTGGCGGCACAAGCCGATGTGCTGGTGGAAAACTTCAAGGTCGGCGATCTGGCCCGCTACGGGCTCGACGCTGCCAGCCTGTTGGCCGCCAATCCTGGGCTGATCGTTTGCTCGATCACCGGCTTCGGCCAGACCGGGCCATACAAAGACCGGGCCGGTTACGACTATGCCGTGCAAGGCATGGGCGGCCTGATGAGCGTGACGGGCGAACGTGATGACCTGCCAGGCGGCGGGCCGCAAAAGGTCGGCGTGGCGGTGGCGGACTTGTTCACTGGTCTTTATGCCACGGTCGCCATCCTGGCCGCGTTGCGCCACCGCGATGCCACCGGCCAGGGTCAGGTGATCGACATGGCCTTGCTCGATACCCAGCTGGCCATGCTGGCCAACCTCGGGGCCAACTATCTGTGCACCGGTGTTGCGCCCGGCCGCATGGGCAATGCCCACCAGAACATCGTGCCCTACCAGGTGTTCGAGGCCAGCGACGGGCACTTGATCCTGGCGGTGGGCAATGACAAGCAGTTCGCCAAATTCAGTGAGCTGGCCGGGCGGCCCGACTGGGCCAGTGACGCCCGCTTCGCCACCAACGCCGACCGCGTTCGCCACCGCGAACTGCTGGTGCCGCAACTGGCGGAGGCGATCAAGACCCGGCCGCGCGATGCTTGGCTGGCGGCGCTGGAGGCCGCCAAGGTACCTTGTGGCGCAATCAACAACTTGGCCCAGGCCTTTGCCGACCCGCAAGTGCAGGCACGAGAGATGACCGTCGCCCTGCCGCATCCGCTGAGCGACAGCCTGCGCTTGGTGGCCAGTCCGATGAAGCTGTCGGCCACGCCGGTGGCCTACCGGCATGCCCCGCCCCTGCTGGGCCAGCACACCCACGAACTGCTCGAAGAAGCTGGCCTGAGCAGCGCCGAAATAGCGGCTCTGCTGGTGGCTCGGGTGGTCACTTGAAAGTGCAACCCACCTGAACGAGCGGTCGAGTTTTTCCGTATTTTGAGAACAGTTGCCTGCACTTTCCCCCGGATAGGGGATGGACGCTTTGGCACGTAGCCCGGAGCATCGGACTTGCCGAGGGTGCGAACTTCGAGCCACAAAAACAGCAGCCATCACGGCTAATCCGCCGCCCGATTTTTCGATGGTTATGTCAAGCCAACCTCCCGCTAACGCCCCACCGCCCGCTCCCCTCTCAGCAAGCTCGGCCGCCAACGATCTGGCGCGGCAGCCCAATGAAGTGCAATGGGCTGCCATCCTTCAGCAACTCGGCGCCGAAATCGCCGGGCCGCTGAGCACCGCCTTGGAGCGAATCCAGGCCCTCGTTGAAACCGGCCAGATTGACCGCCAAGGACTTCGCCAACTGCAAGAAAGCGTGGCGCAGGCGCGTTCGGCCGGCATGCTGGGCCAGCAACTGGCACGGCTGGCCTCGGGCCAATTGAGCTTGACGCGCGAGCGCCTTCATCTGACCCAGATGCTGCGAGGGGTGCTGACCCAGCGCAGTGGCGACACCCAGGCGCGTGGCATCCAGGTGCGCCAGGTGCTGCGGCCCATCGAGGTGATCGCCGATGGCGCGCTGCTGTTTTCCCTGCTCAACACCATGATGGATTGGGCGCTGGCGCTGACGCATTCATCCATCGATCTGCGGCTCGATCTCACACCCTGGCCCGCCAAGGCGCGGCTGATGTGTCGTTTTGCCCATCGTTCGCTCGATCTGCTGGAAGAACCCCGCTCAGGCGAGGCCACACCCGAGCGCGGCGCACAGGAACTCAACGCCCTCAACTCGCTGACCTGGCGGCTGCTGGAACAAAACGCCATCACCCTGGGCGTGCTGCCGCTGCGCGAATCGGCAGCCGGCATCACGGTGCTGACCCTCGAATTCCCGCATACCGTCAGCGACGAACCAGGAATGTCGACCCGCCAGGCCTCGCCCAACCCCACCCCCACGCCCACGCAAAACAGCGAGCCGGCGCCGTCGATCCACAGCCATCCGCTGGCAGGCCAGCATCTGTTGATCTTGACGGCAAGGCGTGACCTGCGGGCGCAGATCCTGGCTGCCGTGCAGCACCTGGGTCTGATCGTTGATGCAGCGGAAACGGTGGAAGATGCGCTGCAGTTCTGCGTGGAAGGCCTGCCACATGCGATCGTGTTTGATGCCGCTCAACGCGGCACCGCTTTCGACCATCTGCATGACGAGGTGATGCGCGAGGTGCCGGATTTCAGCTTTGTGGAAGTGCTGGCCCACGAGCAGCAAACCCAGCTGTCCACCGCCACCGCTGACGGCATGGCCCGCATCTCGCGGCACTACATCACCGATGCCTTGCCGTCGGTGCTGATGTTCGAGCTGTCCAAAGGGCATTGAGTGCCGTCTAAACTGCGGGCATGAAAACCTCAAGACTCGCCGTGATTGCCGTGGCCGTGCTGCTCAGTGCCGGGGCCGCGCTGCTGGCTTATCAGAGCCTCGGCCAGCGTGAGCTCGCGCCGCCGGTCAGCTACGTCCTGCTCGACGGCGCCAAGGCTGATTCGAGCCAGTGGAAGGGCAAGGTCATGCTGGTGAACTTCTGGGCCACCAGCTGCACAACCTGCGTGCACGAAATGCCGCAGATCGTCGCCACCTACGAAAAGTTCAAGGGTCGCGGCTTCGACACCCTGGCCGTTGCGATGAGCTATGACCCGCCGGCCTTTGTGGCCAACTTCGCCGAAAGCCGCCAACTTCCTTTTGGCGTGGCCATCGACAACACCGGGGAGATTGCCCGCCAGTTCGGCAAGGTGCAACTCACGCCCACGACGGTACTCATCAACAAGCACGGCGAAATCGTCAAACGCTATGTCGGCGCGCCGGACTTTGCGGCGCTGCATGGGCTGGTAGAACAACTGCTGGCCGAAAGCTAAGCCACTGCGCCACCCCGTTGCCGGCTTGAGCCAGCGTGTCTGCGCTCACCCGGCCGGTATCGAGAAGCGGTAGTCCAGCCCTTGCCACCGCGCAGGTGCCGGATCAGCGAAACGCCGAGAGACTGATTCTTCGACGAGCCTTTGGGGGCGAACCAGTAGCTGTCGGTGGCGAAAAACTGCGAGTACTGCAAGTCGCCGATGTTGAAAGTACCCTGTAGGTGCCTTCGGATTTGCATTGCCAGTAATTGGCGAAGACCAAGGTCAACATGCGCTCGCCCGATGCCTCGGCAGCCGGGTGCGCATCGGCCGACGATAACGCCTGGCCGTCGCTAGCAAGAGCGCCGATGAAGTAGGTGTACGGCACCTCCAGGAAAACACTGGCCTGAGCGCCGCCGATGACCGAGCGGTTGAATTTCATTCGGGGCAGGTTGCTGCCCAAGGTGAAGGCGCCGAAGTCATAGCCCAAGCCGACATAGCCCTTGACGAAGCTGCCCGTGCCGGACAGTGCCCGGACGTTTTCAACGCTGCGCC
>JBBQKT010000196.1:0-6887 GCA_038327205.1 Burkholderiales bacterium
TGCCGATGTGCCGGTCATCATGCTCAGCGCCCGTTCGGCCGAGGCCCACCGCGTGCTGGGGCTGGAACTGGGTGCCGACGACTACATGGCCAAGCCGTTTTCGATGCTGGAACTGGTGGCGCGCATCCGGGCCCTGCTTCGGCGCATCGAGCAAATGCGCGCCACCAACGCGACCAAGCAGGAATTTCGCTTCGGCCCGTTCTGCTTGGATGCCGTGCGCCGGGAGCTGACGCGCGGGGACGCCGTGTTGCCCTTGACCCTGCGCGAGTTCGATCTGCTGCATTTCTTGTTGAAGCACCCTGGCCGGCCGTTCAGCCGCGGTGAGTTGTTGCAGCGTGTCTGGGGCGCCGGCTTTGACGGCTACGAGCACACCGTCAATTCACACATCAACCGGCTGCGCAGCCGCATCGAGGAGGATCCCCGCAACCCACAGCGGGTCGTCACGGTGTGGGGCGTGGGCTACCGCTTCGACCTTGAGCCTGCGCCATGAAGCCAAAAAAATCCTTCACAACCCGCCTGTCATTGACGCTGGCTCTGCTGTTGCTGGCTTACGGCGCCTTTGTCGCCCTGCTCGGGCGACAGGTGGCAGCGGAGCAGGAGCAGGAATCGCTGCAGCGCCTCTCCCACGGGCTGGCCGGTCACATCGTTGGCCACTGGCCGGAAATCACCTCGCCCAACCGCGACGAGGCCGAGCGTGCGGCGCGTGGCGCGCTGCTGTCGATGCTGATGTCGGTCAACCCGGGCGTGCAGGTGTATTTGCTGGACGCCGACGGCCGCGTGGAGCATTACATCGGCGAGCCGGGCATGGTGCGGCAGGAGCAGGTGGACCTAGCGCCCGTGCGTGCTTTCCTGGCCGGTGCGCCGATGCCGCTGCGGGGCACCGATCCGATGGGGTCCGCCGTGCCGCGCATATTCAGCGCGGCGATGTTCCCGGTGCGCGCTGGCGACGTCCGTCCGCCGGGCTATCTCTACGTCATCCTCGACAGCCAGGCGCGTGATCTGGTGGCAGCGCAGGTGGGTGCCAAACGGGTGTGGCGAAGTGCTGCGTTGGCCGCCGCCATCGGCCTGTTCGTGACCCTGGGGCTGGGCCTGTTCACCTTCCGTCGCTTGAGCCTGCCCTTGCACCAACTGGCGCAACGCCTGCGCAGCTACAGCCAGCGCAGCGCCACATCCGACGGGGCCGCAGCCCCGGCCCCCGCGCGTTCGGCGGGCGACGAAGTGCAGGCCATCGACGAAGCCTTCGCCGACATGAAGCAGCGCATCGAATCACAGGCCGAGCGCGAGCAACGCCAGGTGGCCGACCACCGCGAAATGATGGCCAGCGTGGCGCACGACCTGCGCACGCCGCTGACGGCGCTGCACGGCCATCTTGAAGCCCTGGCCGCAGAGGCTGCGCCGGATGCCGCCCGGCGCGCGGGCGTGCTGCAGGCAGCGCTGGCGCAAAGCCGCAAGGTGGGCCGCCTGTCACAACAGTTGTTCGAGCTGGCCGCCCTGCAGTCCACCCAGCAGGTGCTGCACCGCGAGCGCTTCAGCCTCGACGAGGTGGTGACCGATGCGGTGCAGAAGTTCGGCTTCAGCGGCGCGGAGCCAGCGGTCACGCTGCATGGTCTGGCGCCAGGTCGGCTTGAACTCGATGGCGACCTGCAACTGATCGAGCGCGCCTTGACGAACCTGATCGACAACGCGGTGCGCCACGCGCCCGGCAGCCGCCCGGTGCGGGTGAGCTTGCGGCGCGAAGGCACGCAGGCCGAGATCGTGGTGGAAGACGGCGGCCCGGGTCTGCCGGGTGAACTGCACCAGCGGCTGGATCAAGGCATGTCGTTGCGCGACCCACCCATCAAGCGCAGCAGCGGCGGCATCGGCGGGCTGGGCTTGGCCATCGCACAGCGGGTGGCGGTCTTGCACGGCGGAAGTCTGCGGCCGCTGCCGGCCCCGCAGGGCGGCACGCGCCTTTGTTTGGCGCTGCCGCTGGCGGCCTAGCCGCCCAGCAGGTTTGCGGCGGCGCCAGCACCAGCGTCGGCCCCGCCCTGGTCACCCGGGTTTTTTCACCTTTTCACATTTGGCGTCGTCAAAGGTCAGAACCACCCGGGCGGTGCCGGTGCCGAGCCCTACGACGCTGGATTTCGTCAGCACGATGCAGCGCTTGTTTTGTTTCACCACCTCCTGCAACACGAGCGCAAGCGTGGCCGCGACATCAAGTTCGTTGATGGGCTTTTCAACCGGGAAAGTCATGGTGCGAGTCTCCTTGGCGGGGCAGTCATTGCCCCAACAAGGCGTTGACGCGGTTTTTAAGGGCCTTCAGGGTCTTGCTCACCTCAGCCGCTGGGTAGGTGCTCGAGTAGATCGTCAGCCGCTTTTCGAAGTTGGCGACGGTCATCGTGGCGTCTTTGTCCGCGCCGACGGCCTTGGCGGCGGCGACGATGTCCTTTTGTTGTGTCGGTGTGGTGTCCGCATCGGAAAAACCGTCGGTGATGTCGTCGAGAAGGCCGTTGATGGCGGCATCGTCACGTATGGCTTGCTCAACCTTGAGTTTTTGCGTGGCCATGGCCTCCGCCGCAATGGCATTGAAGGCGCTGGTGATCTCGGGTGTTTTTGCCAGATTGCGGGCCGCTTGGCCGGTGGCGAAGAACTGCGAATTCGTCAAGGCCGTGGCATCTTGCTGGCCGTCAGTGGCCACGCTGCCGGCGGTGTCGATCGAGGCGAGCACCGAGGGGTAGGCGTGCTTTGCGTCATCGCCGGTGCCGACCGTCGCCACCGGGATGTAAGAGGATTCCTTGCGCTTGAACCCGAAGATGAAACTGTCGGGCAATGCGGTGGTGAAGCCCACCTTGAGCCCGGTGGTGGTGGTGGTGCCAAAGAACATCATGTCGCCCTTCTGGCCTTTCAACGGGCGAGTGCGGCCCGGCGATCGGCCGCCGGTCGCAATCACGGCGGCATCGCCCGTGGCATAGACCTGGCGAATCCGCGGGGAAAATATTGCGCCGTCCGATTTGATCGACGCCACCACCGGGGGCACTTCACCGTTCGCGTAAGTTGGCGCGATATAGCCTTCGACCCGGTCATAGGCCATGGCGGCCGTGCCGGGCTTGGAATCGAAATCGATGCCGATCGACGTCTTGGTGACGAAGAGCACGTGATCGTTGGACGCGCAGCCGACAAGGGCAAGCATCGACGCGCTGACAACGGTGGTGGCTAGGGGATGGCGCATGTGGACTCCTGCTTGAGGACCGTGAACTTTTCAACGCGAAGGTCAGCCCCGTACTCGATCAGCACGGAGGCATCCAGCGGCACGCGGGCCAACAGCCGGGTGTGGGTGTAGCCCAGGCTGAGGCCGGCTTCCGGCGCTGCGGTGGTGAAGTCGATACCCACCGTCATCAAGTCCTGCGCCATGGCCTCAACCGGGGCTAACGGTGCCCGCAGCAAGTACCAGCCAGGGGCGAGCAAGCCGTCGGCCAGAAAGAAGTAAGTTCGCCGCGAAACCCCCAGGTGGGCGCCCGGATCATCCGCCCGGTTTCGAAGGTGCAGACCGACCGAATAGACCGACAGCTCGGACACATTGCCACGCTGCTGAACTTGGGCCACCAGCGTCCCGACATTGCCCACCGCACAGCCACTCAGCGCAGCCGATATCGCCAAGACTGCCGGCACCGTCCGTACCGCCAGCGCCCGTGATCCGATCCATTTCTGGAATCTGCAACGCTTGAACATGGATTGACTCTACCTGTCGGTCAAGCAATTCAGGCCATCAACTTTGCGGAAGCTGAGCGGCACCACAGGCATCTGCAGGCCTGGGAATTTCGGCGTGGACAAGCGCTGCGGGTCGGCCGATGATGTTGCCGCAAAAACCCGCAATCAAGGGGCCTTGCGACCCCGCAGATGGAGAAGAGACATGCCTTACGGTGATCGGATCTTGCAACAGGGCGCGCTTGGCGACGACGTTGCCGAACTGCAGCTGCGGCTTGCGGGCTTTCGGGGCACGCTGCCTGACGGCGACTTCGGGCCCGGCACCGAGCTGCAGGTCAAGATGTTCCAGACCGACTACATGAAGCTCGCTTCCCCCACGGGTGTGGTGGATCGGGCCACCTTTGCGGCCATCGACAAGTTCGCCCAGCGCTTTCCGATCGACTTCAAGGCGCTGCGTTGTCCTTGCGGCAGCTGCGACGGCTTCGGCCAAGGCAAGTTCAAGGGCCTGTATTTCGGTGGCACGAAGGGGCAGGAGCAGTACCACCGCTACGAATATCCGGGCATGCACCGCATGATCTTGTGGGCGGCGCGGGCTCTGTTTGCCTATCGCCCGGACCTGAAGTTCATGTTCACCTCGGGCTACCGCTGCAGCGTCGACAACCAGATCAACAAGCGCACCACGACCAACCATCACGGCAAGGCGGTGGACATCGATATTGCGCTCTCTCCCGGCATGAGCAAGCGGGATGACATGGTCCGTTGCGACGAGATCCGCGGCTTGCTGGTGGGTAAATCCAATGCGCAGATCGGCTGGCTTGCCAGTAATCGCAAATCGCTCGAACCCGCCGACATCGCGCCCACCTGGGTCCACTACGACGTGCGCAGCTACGAATCAAAGTACCTGGGCGACGATTTTTTCTGCAAGGACTTGAGTGCGCTGGACCAAGTGACGCCGATCCTGGTCTAGTGCGAGCGCCGGGCCTACGTCGCTTACCTCGGCAGACAGGCCAGCATCTGCTGAACCCGTTCGGGCGTGTAGGCTGCGGCGGCAACGGCCATCGAGGGCAGCGTGACTTCATCCTGCACCGCCATGCCCTTGCGCGGCAGGGTGGCCTGACCCAGGATCACGAAGTCCAGCAGGGTGTCGATGCCCTGGTAGGCCCGCACATCCGACGAGGTGGCCGGTGTGCGGCCGGGCCGGCAGCGGTCGGCCGCACCCCCGCCGGGCCGCGAGATGAACGGTGGCTTCAGGCCCAGCTCGCCCGCCGCACAGCGTTGGTCGAGCGGGATCGGGCCCGGCTTCTGGCGCGTGACGGTGCCGGTGCGCAGCAACTGATGCAGCGCAATCGAACCCTCGCCGAAGGCCGGGCCGCGGTCACCGATCAGGGCCAAGGTGGGCGTGTAGCCCGCGCCGCCCACCCACACCAGCTTGCCCAGGTAGTCGCGGTCCGGCGCCACGGCAATCGGCAGCGCCTCGGCATCCAGATAGCGGGTTTCGCCGTCCACCCGGTGCGTCACCGAAGTCATCGAGCGGTAGGTCTGGACCGGCTGGCCTGACAGGCCCTCCACCACCGGCCCGGGCTTGGGCTTGCCCAGGCCGTTACCCACCACCCACTTGCCCGGCCCGCAGGCCGTGCGGCTGCCGTCTGCGGTGAACGGATCAACCTCGATCGCATAGGCGCAGAAGGCCGGCGAGCCGGGCCTAAAGCCAATTTTTTCGGCCGCCAGAAAGTCGGGGCGACAGCCGCCGGCCTGGCAGCTGCTGCTCTTGCCGCCGGACCAGCGGTCCAGGCCATTGGCGATGTAGGTGAAGCCCGCGTCACCGGCGGTGTAGGACGCCGCTCCCCCGTCGGGATTGACCGCCAGCCGCGCGCGCACCGCGACGGAGCCATCGGCGAACACGCGCGTGGCGGTCTTGGTGGTGCCACTGCCGTCGGCCGTCTTCACGGTCATCGTGCCGGGCACGCCGCAATCGGGCTGGGCGCGGGCATCCAGTGGTGCCAGCAGCGGCAGCAGCACCGCCAGCAGCGCCGCAAGCAGCGGTCGGGCGGAAGGGAACGCAGAGGGAGTCGGCATCGCTGTCTCCTGAGTGATGTGCCGCCTCAGTGTGGCATCCGGGGATGGCCGTATCCGGCGAATGTCGACACACATCCCTAGGCTGAACGGGCTGCGGCCGGATGACCCGCACTGGCGGCGCTGGATGCCGTGGACCGAACGGGTGGGCTGGGCCATCAGCCGACGGTGGCGCCGGGCAGCTTTAGTGGCGGTTACTCAAAGCCCCGCATACCTGCAACTCGGAGCCGCCTAAAGGGATTGGGCTTCGGCGGGTCGCCAGACTGGCTGCATGCCTGGGGCTACGTCATAACGCCGAAACTTGAACAGGACCCCGGCGGTGTGTTGCGTCCAGCTGCCAGTCCGGTACCCAATCTGAGCTCACTCCGGCTGATAGGCCGGCAAGTTGCGCATGCGCCCGATCAGCGTCCACCAAGCTTCGGCTTGGTCGCGCAAGGCGGGAGGGGCTTCCAGGCTGATGGCCAGATAGAAATCGGTCTCGAAAAACGGTTCGGGCAGGACCTCAAAGCTTCCCGCAGCGAACTCGCGTTGCGTCGCTTCAAACTCTGGCTTGAACAGGAAAGCCAGGTCGTTGCGGCCGCGGGCCAGCTTGCCGAGCACCTGTTGCGCTGAAGTGGCACCGTCGTCCACCGTCTGGCCCAGGTCTTTCAGCCGTCCGATGACCAAGGCGTAGCCGCGCCGGGTGCTCATGTTCAGACCCGATGAGGGTGTAAAGCGCTGGCCGTCCCAGCTTGGCGCCGTTCCACTGCGCCGCACCACCGTCACTTGCAGATGCACCACGCGGCGGTTGGCATCTAACCGACCGAGCTTGCGCGGAAAGTCAAAGATCTCTAGGTTGACTGGCGCAGGTGGCGCAAATGTCACGTCGATATTGCCCTTGCGAGCCTCTTCGCGGCACCGCGCGACCGGCTGGGTCGTCACGCTGATCGCCAGGCCCAGACTGTGCGCCGAGTCTTCGACAAGACGAAACAGGATGCCGGGCCGAGCGGCATCGGCGTTCAGGTAGGGCGGCAGGTAGACGTCGGGCATGCAAACCCGAACCGGAGCCATGGCCTGCGGGGTGCGTGGCCCGGTGTGGGGTGCGGAAGCTGCCATGGGTTGAGCCGCACTGTGGCCCATGCAGATCCCGA
>JBBQKT010000197.1:0-6862 GCA_038327205.1 Burkholderiales bacterium
GCCTTGGCGCGCTTTTTCATGATGGCGAACATCAGCTCCTGCTTGCGCAGGCGGGCGACGTTGTCAATCTCCAGCGCCTCGCCCATCGTGATGAGTTCGGAGACGTGTAGCGCTTTGAGTTCGGAAAGATGCATGGGTCAAAACCCGGTAGGGGGTCATCGCGCTGCCCAGCGGCAATGACAAATACTTCGGCGTCCGCGTGATGCCCGCCGTGTTGTGCCAATTCATGGCGTTCATGCATGGCTTGGTAGAGCCAGCCGATCACGCAACATGAGGAACAACTAAAAACCGGTGGGAGCTTGGGCGCCGAGTCCACGCGCAGACCCGTCGGAACGGGCAGGGCGTGTTGGCAAATTCTGCTGTTGCGGCGGGCCGTGGAGACAACCCAGCGCAACAGTTGGACGCGATTATAGATTAGCGTCGAGGAAGGCCGTCAACTGCGCTTTCGAAAGTGCGCCAACCTTGGTGGCGGCCAATTGGCCGTCCTTGAACAACATCAGGGTCGGGATGCCACGGATGCCGAACTTGGCCGGCACTTCGCGGTTCTCGTCCACATTCATCTTGGTGACCTGCAAGCGGTCGGCGTAGGTGGTGGACACCTCGTCCAGGATCGGCGCAATCATCTTGCAAGGGCCGCACCACTCGGCCCAGTAATCGACCAGCACCGCTTTGGGGGACTGGATCACGTCGGTTTCAAACGACGCGTCGGAGATGTGTTTGATCAGTTCGCTGCTCATGGATTTGTCCTTGGACCGGCCCTGCATAGGCCTGAAAGAAGCCCTGGCATCAGGGCACAATGATTTTGACACAAAGGCCTTGCGAGGCCCGGCATGGGTAATTGGGGGAGAACAACAAAAATGCAAACGCAATATATGCCGCTCGATGCGCAGCACGGTGCCGAGGTATTTTGGCTGCGGGTGGCAGAGCACGCCAGCAAGTGGCTTGACGAGCAGGGCTTGGCCGCGCGCGATGCCGTCTTGCTCCTGCCTTTCGCGCAACATCTGGCCCCTGCGCGGAGCGCTTGGAGGCGTCAGGGCAGCTGGCAGCCGCGCATTGAAACGACGCACAGCCTGGCAGCGGCGCTGGGCCCCAACTATTTGGCTGCCCCGCAGCAACTGACTTTTGACGCCGCCATTGATGCGCACGCCGCTGCCGCCTTGCTGCGCTCGCAAAGCTGGGCGCAGGCCTTGAAGCGCAGCGACGGCAGGGCTTATCGACTTGCCCTGGCGCGCTTGGTGGAGGCGGCGCACGCCCTGGCTCGCGCCAACTACGCCCGCGCGCCGTCGCAGCGCGAAGCGTTTTGGACGACGGCCCGTGAAGCCTTGGTCGAAGCACCCGGCCCCGGCGGCCTGGAGCGCGCCCTGGCCATGGTGGCGCTGGAATGGGCGGCGGCCGATACCCAAACCCCGCCCACCGATGCCCTGTTCGATTTGCAACCCAGTGCCTGGATCTATCTGCAAGCCGGTGGGCCCGATGCCTTGAGCCTGGCGCTGTTGGCAGCGTCCAGCCGCCCCGCGTTGTGCCTCGTGGCCGACGTAGCTTTGGACGGCGTGTTTGCCGACGGCCCGCCACTGGGCCTGCTGGAACAAGCCGTCTGTGCCGATTTTGAAGACCTGGCCCAGCGCAGCGCCGCCGCGGTGCTGCAACACCTGGCAGCTGGCCGAGCACCGCTGGCCCTGGTGGCCCAAGACCGGGTCGTCGTGCGGCGCGTGCGGGCCTTGCTGGCCCGGCAGGCGGTGACGGTGTTGGATGAAACCGGCTGGACCCTGGCCACCACGCCGCCCGCAGCGCACCTGATGAGCTTGCTGCGCGCCAGCGCCCCGCAAGCCAGCCTGGATGAATGGCTGTCTTGGTTGAAAAGCGACTTGGCGGCCGTCTTGCGCGAGCGGGCCGGCGATGCCGCCCTGCCGTTGCTGGAAGCGCGCTGCCGCATGGGCGGCTGGCGCAAGCCGCAGTCGGTGACCGTGGCGCGCCTGGCGCCCACCAGCGCGGCCTTGTGGATGATGGCCGAAGAGGCTTTGCTGCCCCTGCGCGAGGGCCCGTCGCGCCGCAGTCTGAGCGACTGGATCGCGGCGCTGTCAGCAGCCCTGCGTGCCGTCTGGGGCGAACACGCGCTGCTCAAGCACGAGGCGGGCGAAAAGATGCTGGGCGCCCTGTGGCTCTCGCGTTCGCCCTGGCCCGGCAGCGCGCATGAACAGGTCTTGCACGACACGGTGGTGACCTTTGCCGACTTCATCGCCTGGGTCGACGAGGCGCTGGAGGCCGAGCAGTTCGTGCCTGCGTCGGTGGAGGAGGCGCAGGTCGTCATCACGCCCTTGGCGCGCGCGATGCTGCGGCCGTTCGCGGCCATCGTGCTGCCGGGGGCGGATGCGCAAACCCTCGGCCCAGCGCACAAACTGCCCGCCCTGTTCAGCGACACGCAGGCGCTGGCCCTGGGCCTGCCCGATTTGCAGCGACAGCGCGACGCCGTCACATTTGCCTTCACGCAAGTCCTGCGCGCGCCGGCCGTGACCCTGCTGCGCGCAGCCGCGTCGGGGGCTGAGCCCCTGGCTCCCAGCCCTTTGCTGGAGCGGCTCGATCTGGCGCTGCGTCGCGGGGGGCAGGGCGGCTTGAGCGGCTTAAGCGGCTTAAGCGGCTTAAGCGACTTGTGCGGCTTGTACGGCTTGTGCGACTGGCGCGATGAGCGGCCCGACGAGGCCATCCCATTGACGCCGCAGCCCCGAGCGGCCGCCATTGCCGCCGGGCTGTTGCCGGCCACTTTGAGCGCCAGCAGCGTTGAATCGCTGCGCGCCTGCCCGTATCAATTTTTCGGCCGCTCATTGCTGGGCTTGCGCGAACAAGACGAGCTGGAAGCCGAGACCGACAAGCGCGATTACGGCACCTGGTTGCACGCGGTGCTGCACCGTTTCCATCAAGAGCGATCGCAGGCGATGGGGGCGGAAGACGACAGCCACCGCCTGCATCGCAACGCTGCCGAGTTGATCGCCGAACAGCATCTGCCGGCCGCCGATTTCCTGCCGTTCTCCGCCAGCTTCGAGCGCTTTGCGCCGCGTTATCTGGCCTGGCTGGCTGAGGCCGAAGCAGGTGGCCAGCATTACATCGCCGGCGAAGAGGTGCGCAACTTGCAGGTCTTTGGTGACCCGGTGCTGGCCCCGCTCACCCTGCAAGGGCGGCTCGACCGGATCGACAGCCACAAGGCCGGTCACGTTTTGATCGACTACAAAACCGGCGGCTCGGCAGCCCTCAAGCAACGCCTTGCCCGCCCCCTGGAAGACACGCAACTGATGGTTTATGCCGCCCTGATGCTGGACGCCGATGTGCCGCTGCAAGCCCGCTATCTGGCGCTGGACGATGCCGCTGGCATCACCGCCGTGGAGCATCCAAATGTCGAGCACAGCGCGGTGCTGATGATCGATGGCCTGGGCGAGGATTTACTCAGCGCCTGGGCCGGTACGCCGCTGCCCGCTTTAGGCGAGGGCGGGGCCTGCGACTACTGTGAGATGCGCGGCCTGTGCCGCCGCGACGACTGGGCCGAGGTGGCGCTGTGACCCCCAACACAACTGCGGCCTACACCGCTGACGGTGCCACCGTCCCGCGTGAAAAGTTTTACCAAATTGCTTGCGACCCCGCACGCAGCGTCGTCGTGGAGGCCTGCGCCGGCGCGGGCAAGACCTGGATGCTGGTCTCGCGCATCTTGCGGGCGCTGCTGGCAGGCACCCGGCCGCAGGAGATCGTGGCCATCACCTTCACCCGCAAGGCGGCTGGCGAGATGCGGCTGCGGCTGAATGAGTGGTTGAAAGAGTTTGCGGCAGCATCGGTCGATTCGCGCATCCAGGCCTTGATCGACCGGGGCATGGGTGGGGCCGAAGCGCGCGTCGCCGAGCCGCTGCTGGCGGGCTTGCAGCAGCAGCTGTTGCAGGCCGGACGGGGCGTCGAGATCCGCACTTTTCACGCCTGGTTTTCGCAACTGCTGCGCGCCGCGCCGCTGGCGCTGTTGCAGGCCCAGGGCATCGCGCCCGAGCTGCAATTGATCGAAGACGAAGCCGAGCTGATGCCTGAGCTGTGGCAGCGCTTCCACACCGCCGTGCTGGCGGATGCCGAGCTGCTGGCCGATTACCAAGCGCTGGTGTTGGCCCGCGGCCGCAACACCGTGAGCGGCTGGTTGCAGTCGGGTTTCAGCAAGCGGGTCGAGCTGCGGCTGGCCGAGCAGACCGGGGTTTTGATGACCAGCATGCCCGACGCTGCCAGCATCGAGCCGGCCTGTGCCGGACTGATCGAGCCGGTCGAGGCCTTTGCCCGGCTGCGGCCCGCCTTGAGCCGTTTGGCCATCGAGCTGGGTCAGTCCAAAGGAGCCACCGCCAAGAAGGCCGGCAGCGGCATTGAGATGGGCCTGAGCCTGCCCGATGCGCAGGCGTTGGAGGCGGTATTTGCCGCACTGTTCACGCTGTCCGGTGCGCTGCGCAAGAACATCGGCGACAGCGCCGCATTGGCGATGGGCAGTGACGATGTGGCGCGCTTGAAGCAGGCGATGAGCCAGCACGCGGCGTGGCTGGAACACGGCCGCATGGCGCGTCTGTCGCTGCGGCTGATTGCCGAATTCGAGGCTCTGAAACTCGGCCGTGGCCTGGTCGATATGAACGACCTGGAGCGCGGTGCGTTGGCCCTGCTGGCCGATGCCGAACTGGCCGGGTTTGTTCAGCAGCGGCTCGATGCCCAGGTCCGCCATCTGCTGATCGACGAGTTCCAGGACACCAGTCCGCTGCAGTGGCATGCGCTGTACGGCTGGCTGGCCAGCTATGCCGGGGCAGGTGGCGGCACGAGCGGGCGGCAACCGATCTCGGTCTTCATCGTCGGCGACCCGAAGCAGAGCATTTACCGCTTCCGCCGGGCCGAGCCGCGGGTGTTTGCCGCCGCGCGGGCTTTCGTGAGCGACGGATTGGGCGGCGCGGTGCTGGCCTGCGACCACACCCGGCGCAACCCGCCGGCCGTGCTGGCGGCAGTCAACCGTGTCTTCGACGAGGCCAGCGCGGCGCAGCAGTACGAGGGTTTTCGGAAGCACACGACCGAGGCGTCGTCGCCGGAGCCGCTCGACGGCGTGTTTTATCTGGATGTGCCCTTGGTCGAAAAGGCTGGCGGTACGGCGGACACCGGGGTCTGGCGGCCCAGCCTGCTGGAGGCCCGGCTCGAACCGGAACTGCATCGTCGCGCCGAAGAGGCCAGCGTCGTTGCGCAGGCAATTCAGCGGCTTTTGCAGGCGGGCGACCGGGTCGGAGAAATTACGCCCGGCGACATTTTTGTGCTGGCCCGCAAGCGTGAGCCGCTGCGCGTCCTGGCGCAGGCTTTGAAGGCCGCCGGCGTGCCCCACGCCGCGCCCGAAGACCAGGCCCTGCTCGACGCCCCGGATGTGCGTGATCTGCTGGCCTTGCTCGATGCGCTGGCGTCGAACGGCCACAACCTCTCGCTGGCCCACGCACTGCGCAGCCCACTCTTCGGTGCGAGTGAGGCGGACTTGTTGCAACTCGCCGGGCTGGCGGGCAGCGCCACCTTGCTCGGCATGTTGCCCGATGAAAAGCCCGCCCGGCTGGCTTGGTGGACGGTGCTGCACCTGACCGACGAGCCACTCAGCCCGGCCTTGCTGAGGGCACGAAGGCTGTTGCCGCGCTGGGCTGCGTTGGCCGGCGAGCGCTCGCCCCATGACTTGCTCGATGCCATCGTGGCCGAGGGCGATCTCCATGCCCGCTTGGCCGCTGTCGTGCCGCCCAGCGAACGCCAGGGCCGCCTGCATGCCGTTGATGCGCTGCTGGCCTTGGCGCTGGACCTGGACGGTGGGCGCTATGCCAGCCTCTACAGCTTTGTCCGCACGCTGAAGAGCCGGGCGCTGAAATTGGTGCAGTCGGCCGATCCACAGGCGGTGCAACTGCTGACCGTGCATGGCGCGAAGGGATTGGAGGCGAAGGTCGTATTCATCCTCGATGGCGACGCCGGCCCGGCGCGTGCCGAGACGGCGACGCTTGCCATCGATTGGCCGGTCGAGGCCGCCGCGCCGCGCCGGGTGGCCTTTGTTGCCTCCGAAAGCAAGCCGCCGCCGGCCTTGGTCGAACTGCTCGACGAAGAAAAGCGCCAGCGCCAGCGCGAGGAGCTGAACGCGCTTTATGTGGCCATGACCCGCGCCCGCTCGCGCCTGGTCATCAGTCGCACGGTGAGTGCGCGAGCGCCTGCCGTGCCCACCTGGTGGAGCCGCCTGCAGCCGCTGGCTGATTTGTGGACCGTGGATGCCAGCCAGCTCACCGCGCTGCCTGCGCCGACCCATGTCGCGCTCAAAACGCTGCCGGTCTGGCAGGCACCACCCGCGAGGCTGACGACCGTCCAGGACGCCGAGGACAAGGCGCTCGCCAAGCTGGGTGAGGCGATGCACCGGGTGTTGGAGTGGGTCAGCGGTGGCAGCCATCAAGGGGCGGACGTGGCACGGCTGACGGCGGCATCGGCGCAGATGTACGGCCTCGACGCCAAGGGCCGTGAGCGCCTGGATCGCAGTGTTCAGGCCATTTTGGGCAGCCCGGATTGCGCGCCGTTTTTTGACGCGGCGCAGTGGTTGTGGGCGGCCAACGAGGTGCCGGTCAGTGTGGTCGGGCAGGATCGCCGCATCGATCGGCTTGTTTGCCTTGCCGGGGCGGGCGGGCCGACATGGTGGGTGCTCGACTACAAGCTGGGTGCCTCGCCCGAGCAGAACCCGGTCTACATCGAGCAGTTGCGCGCGTACCGAACTGCCGTGCAAATCCTGCAGCCGGGTGAGCCGGTTCGTGCCGCCCTGATCACCGGCCAAGGCCGATTTATTGATTGCACCGCTGGCCTGTGAGGGGAT
>JBBQKT010000198.1:0-6858 GCA_038327205.1 Burkholderiales bacterium
TCGCGCTGGTCGTCGGTACCGAACAAGGCATGGAAGTAGCGGCGCTCGATCGCCACGCCGTCGGTCAACGGGCCTTGATAGGCCAGGTTGACCAGTTCCTTGGCCAGCATCAGCGAGGGCCCGCTGAAGCCGTTGATTGCCTCGGCGGCGGCAAGCGCCTCGTCCATCAGCTTGTCGGCCGGCACCACCCGTGACACCAGGCCGCCGCGCTCGGCCTCGGCGGCATCCATCATCCTGGCCGTCAGGATCATGTCCATCGCCTTGCTCTTGCTGATCGCACGCGGCAGGCGCTGCGTGCCACCGGCGCCGGGGATGATGCCCAGCTTGATCTCGGGCTGGCCGAACTTGGCGCTGTCGGCCGCAATGATGAAGTCGCACATCATCGCCAGCTCGCAGCCACCGCCCAGGGCAAAGCCCGCCACGGCGGCGATCACCGGCTTGCGCACCTGCAGAATCGTTTCCCAGTTCTTCGAGATCAGCCCGCTCTTGAATGCGCTGATGAAGGTGTGCGGGGCCATCGTCGGGATGTCGGCACCGGCCGCAAATGCTCGCTCCGAGCCGGTCAGGACGATGCAGCCAATCGCATCGTCGGCGTCAAAGGCCAGCAGTGCGGTGCCCAGTTCGTCCATCAGCTGATCGTTCAGCGCGTTCAGCTGCTTGGGGCGGTTCAGGGTGATCAGGCCGGTCTTGCGCGGGCCGTCACCGTGGATCGCGGTGATGATGCATTCATAGGTCATGGGGGCTGCTCCGTCAGTGGAGCGCCGACTATAGGTTCAGGGCGCAGCTTGCACAGGCGGCGCCTTGAGGATCAGGTCGATGTAGGTTTGCGCGTCCTGCCGAATGCGCAGCCGCACGGGCAGGTACTGCAAGCTGGGTGCCAGCCACACCTCGGCACTCAGATCGCCGCCGCCGGCGGCCTGGCTGGGGCGCAAATGCCAGGTGGCCAACTCGCCCATCGGTGTCTGCAGCAACTCCTCGCCCAGCACCTCGTAGCGCCAGCGGTATTGGCGCTTGGGCAGCACCAGGGGCAGCTCGACGACATGGCCAGCCCGCATCACCTCGCGCCCGGTCAAGAACAACCAGGTCAATTGCACAAACTGGCTGGACGCGTCCTGGGCACCGGCGGGCGCCGGCTCTTGCCGACCGTCCGCCAGGGTGAGCCGATCGCCCTGAAACAGCACCGTCACGCGGCGACGGTCGGTGAACATGACGCGGGTGTCTTCGTCATAGCGCTGCGGCGCAATGCCGCGCGGCCCCAGCTCGCCCTCGCTGCTCATGCGGCGCGACACCAGCGGCGCAAAGCTGGGGCCAACAGAAAGGTCGAGGTGGACCTGATAACGACGGCCCTGGCGCAGCCATTCCACCTGCGCCTGGCCGGTGACGGCGCCCCGGTAATTGCCGGTCAGGACATAGTTCAGCCGGGTGGAAAGCGGCCACTCGGGGCCGGGTTCGGCATCGGATACGTCAGGTATGTCGGGCCCATCTGGCACGGCGGGCAACGCAGCGATGGCTGGCAAATCGGCCACCACGTCGGGGGGGGCTGAGGCAGCCGGGGCAGCCTCGACGGCGGTGATCGGCAAATCAGGGGCTGCGGCCAAGGTCTTGGTGCGGATCGGCTTGCGCTCCACCGTAACGACCGGCACTCTCGGTGGCGCCTGGGCCTTCAGCTCTCGCACATAAACCGCCGTCATGCGCGGTGGCATCGCGGCCACTTCGCGCCAATCCTGCTGAAGCTCGCTCACCACCTGAGCCAAGAACAGGTGGGCCAACAGCACAGGCACCAGCAAGAGCAGCAAGTGCTGCCAGCGAGCGCCGCTTGCCCGGGGTTTCAAGCGCCCAGCCAGGCGTGGCGCAAATCCCGCACAGGCTGAGATATCGATTCAGCCAGGCTGAGCAGCACCGGCGCAGGGTCCGCTGCGTCCTGCGTTGGCCAGTCGAGCTGCAGCTCGATCAAGCGCTGGTCGCGCGACACCAAAAATTGCAGGCCCGATTGCCCGGCGGCCAGGCTCAGCGGCACATCATCCAAGCGCCGCAAGCGCCAGCCATTGCAGCCGATCACCTCGTCCGCCGCACAAAACCCCGTCGCCTGCGCCACCGAGCCGGCAAGCACCTGTTTGACCTGCACCCCCGTCAACGCCGACTCGCTGACCCGCAGGCCCAGTCGCTGTGCCACCGTGGGCTTGTCGGCACGCCAGGCGACGCCCAGCGCCTCCAACAGCGCGGGCAAGGGCAAATCATCGGTGCCGTGGACCCAGGCTGACAGTGCCTGCGCGCTGGCGGCATCGCCACATTCGGTCACCACCGCCAGGATGTCGGCTTCCGAGATCGGCCCGCCCGCGCTGCGCTGCCAGAGGCCGCGCATCACGTCGTCCAGTGTCTGCGCGCTGCTGCCGCGTAGCCGCAAATCCAGCGCCAACGCCACCAAGGCACCCTTGCCGTAATAGCTGATCGTGCTGTTGGGTGAGTTTTCGTCCGGGCGGTAATACTTGACCCAGGCATCGAAGCTCGCCTCGGCCACACTCTGCACCTGCCGGCCCGGCGTGGCCAGCACGCCGCTGGCCGTGATGGCCAACTGCTTCAGGTAGCGCGGCGCATCGATCAGCCCGGCGCGCAACAGCATCAGCTCGTCAAAGTAGGAGGTGAAGCCCTCAAAAAACCACAGCAGCTCGGTGTAGTTTTCACGGGTGTAATCGAGCGTGGCGAACTCGGCCGGCTTGAGCCGTTTGACGTTCCAGCTGTGGAAGTATTCATGGCTGATCAGGCCCAGCAGCCGCAGATAGCCATCGCTGACCTCCGCCTGCCCGGTGCGCGGCAGATCGCGGCGAGCTGCAATCAGGGCTGTGCTGGCGCGGTGCTCCAGACCACCATAGCCATCGTCCACCGCGTTGAGGAAGAACGTGTAGTCAGCAAACGGCACGACGCCGCCCCAGAACGCGATCTGCGCCGCGCAGATCCGCTCGGCATCCGCCCACAGCCGCACGCCATCAAACACCGGCAGCGCGCCGCTGACCACGATGCGGTGCCGCACACCCGACGTCGTGAATTCGCCCTGCCAAAAGCTGCCCAGCTCGAAAGGGTGATCCACCAACTCGTCGTAATTGGCAGCCACCCATGCAGTGCCTGAAACCGGCATCGCCGTGGCGACTTGCCAGCCTTCGGGCAGGCCGCCCAAGCTCAGTCGATGCGCTTGCTGTTCCGCACCATGCACCCGCAGGCACAGGCTGGTGTTGTTGAAAAACCCGCGCTGACCATCCAGAAACGCGGTGCGCACCGAGTTGTCAAAAGCATGCACCCGGTAGCTCAGTTGCAGCGGCGCGGCATCGCTGCAGTTCACCCGCCATGTGGCCTTGTCGAGTTGCTCCACACTCACGGCGGCCTCGCCTTGCTGTGCGGTCAGCCCGCTCAGTTGGCGCGCAAATTCGCGCAGCAAATAGCTGCCCGGAATCCAGGCAGGCAGGCTGATGATCTGCAGGGCCACCGGGCGGGGCACGGTCAGCGTGACGCTGAAGGTGTGGGCGTGAACGTCCTCAATCTCGATCAGGTAGTGGATGTCTTGCTGCAGCATCGCTCAAGAACCCGCCGCGCCCAAAAAGCAACTCAGGGCCGCCACTGCGCTGAGGCGAAACCGCAGGGTCAGCCAGGCAGCAGCCCCGTGCTTCGGGTAGAGCCGCCGGTCGACGCTGTAGCAGATCACCAGCATCGCACCCTGTACCACCAGCCCTGCGTAAGCCGGCATCAGCACACCCACCCAGGCGACGAGCGCCGGCGTGATACCCCAGACAAACGTCTGCGTGTTGGGCGCGACTTCGCGGAAGGCAAAGCCCCAATAAATGCCGCCCAAGAACGAAATGATGAGGGCGGCGTAGGCCGACAACGCGTAGGTGACGAAGGCATGCTCTTCCGGGTAGCGGCCACCGAACAGCCACACCAGCAGCGCGCCAAGCATGAAGGGCAGCAAGCCCGCGTGAGCCAGCCGCAATGCAGCAGGATTGGGCACAGGCAAGGCAGTGGACAAAGTGGCGGCGGTCATCGGAATTTGCTCAAAAACAGCTCGGTCAAGATTTGGCGGGTACGGGCAGCACGACTGCTTGCAAGCGCTTTTCCAGCTGCTCCGCACTCAAGGCCCCCGGCGCGCGGCTGCCGTCTTCCATGATGATGGCCGGGGTGCCGGTCACGCGGCTGCGGTGGGACAGGGCCATGTTGCGCTCGATGGCAGTGTCATCGCAGGCACCGGTCGGCTTGGGCGGCGCCTTGCCTTCAAGCATCCAGCCTTGCCAAGCCGCCGTGGCGTCTTTTGCGCACCAAATGGCGCGGGTCTTTTCAGGCGAATCGCCGCCCAGAATCGGAATCAAGAAGGTGTAGACCGTGATGTCCTTGACGTCTTGCAGCGAACGCTCAAAGCGCTTGCAGTAGCCGCAGTTGGGGTCGGCGAACACGGCGATACGGCGTTTGCCGTTGCCGTTCTTCCAGACCAGTGCGTCCTTCAGCGGCAGGGTTGAAAAATCAACCGCGCTGAGCTTGGCAATGCGGTCTTCGGTCAAGTTGCGGCGGCTGCGCAAATCGAGCAAATCACCTTCGATCAAAAACGAACCGGTCGGGTCGGTGTAGCGAATTTCGTTGCCGAAGCGGACTTCCCACAGGCCCGGCATTGCGCTGAGCCTCACCTCCTCGATCTTCGGCAGCCCCGCCAGCCGTTCAGCCAGGTTCTTGCGGATGACCACCTCATTGGCCGAGGCCGCCAAAGGCAGGGCCAGTGCGATCAACAGCCCTGCTGAATGCAAAGAAATCTTCATCGGTTCAACGCCTTTTTTCGTCATTCTCATTTACCCAGCGCACGGGCGGTCACAAAGCGCTTCAGCGGCGCGGCGGCATTCAACCAGCGCAGGCCCTGGTTGCGCAGGCCACGCAGGGCTGGGGCGTCGCTGGCAAACAGCCGCAGCAGCCCGTCGGTCAATTCACCCATCGCCCAGGTGGCTGCCAGTCGTTCACGGGCATAGCGACGCAGCAGACGCTCATCACCCAGATCACGCCATGCCTCACGTGCCCGGATCACTTGGGCCAGGGCCGCCACATCGGCCAATCCCAGGTTCAAGCCCTGCCCGGCCAGTGGATGAACCAAATGGGCCGCGTCACCCAGCAGCACCCAGCCCTCACCACACAGCGGCGCCGTCCGCGACAGGGCCAGGGGCCATGACGCACGGCCGCTGGCCAACTGCAGTCGGCCCGCAGCACCGCCACTGGCCTCATTCAAGGCCGCTTCAAATTCTGCCGGTTCAGCCGCCAACAGCTCGGTCGCCCGCTCTTGCGGCAACGACCACACCAAGCCATAAGACGCGCCGGGCTGTGGTTTTTCAAACGGCAGCAAGGCGAGCACATCCGGCTGCCGAAACCACTGCCGCGCCACGCCTTGATGCGGCACGTCGGCCACCAGCCGCGCGGCAATCGCGCGCTGGCCGTAGTCGTGCGTCTCGACCTTGACGCCAAAGCCGGCACGCCAGCTGCCCTCAAGGCTTGCTCGGCTTTCACGGCCCTCGCAACCGGCGATCAGCGCAGCAGGCACCGCCGCGTCGACGATTTGCACATGGGGCGAAAAGCGCAAGGCAGCCGCGAGTTGCTGCTCCAGCGCGCTCGCATCCACGATGAAGGCGAGTTCGGAAACCCCCTGCTGCCAGGCAGAAAAATCCAGTCGGGATGTGGGCCCGTCGCCGCTGACCTGCATGTCATAGACGGGGCACATCGCGTCCGGCGGCAACGAATCCCAGACCTTCAAATCACGCAACAAAGCCACCGAGGCCGCGTTAAGCGCATAGGTGCGCACATCCTCGCGCTGCGCTGCCGTCGGTTCGGCACTGCCCAGCAGGGCCACGCGCAAGCCCTGCGCGCCCAGGCTCAGCGCCAGCGCACGGCCGACACAGCCACTGCCGCGAACCAAAACATCGCAGGTCTGCATATCAGCGGACCCCAGCTGCCCGAGAGCGCCGACGCGTGCAATGCGGGGGCTGCGATCGAAGTGAGTGAGAACGCTTTTTCATGTTGCCAATTGTAGGCAGGCGCTATGACAGGTTCGGGCCTGGGGACATGCGCGACTAAAATCCGGCTTTTGCCTCGCGGCCCCCACCCAAGAAAGTCTTCCATGAGCCTCAAATGCGGCATCGTGGGCCTGCCCAATGTCGGCAAGTCCACTCTCTTCAATGCGCTGACCAAGGCCGGCATCGCGGCTGAAAACTACCCCTTCTGCACCATCGAGCCGAATGTCGGCATCGTCGAGCTGCCCGATCCCCGCCTCGCTGCACTGGCCGAGATCGTCAAGCCCGAGCGCGTGTTGCCTGCCGTGGTGGAGTTCGTCGACATCGCGGGCCTGGTGGCCGGCGCCAGCAAGGGTGAAGGCCTGGGCAACAAATTCCTCTCGCACATCCGCGAGACCGACGCCATCGTCAACGTGGTGCGCTGCTTCGAGGACGCCAACGTCATCCACGTCAATGGCAAGGTCGATCCGATCTCCGACATCGAGGTGATTCAGACCGAGTTGTGCCTGGCCGACATGTCGACCGTGGACAAGAGCCTGCACCGCTACAACAAGGTGGCACGTGCCGGCGACAAGGAAGCGATTGCCCTGGTCAAGGTGCTGGAGAAATGCGAGGCCGCGCTGAACGAGGCCAAGCCCGTGCGCGCCATTGACTTCACCAAGGAAGAACTGGTCCTGCTCAAACCGCTGTGCCTGATCACCGCCAAGCCGGCGATGTTCGTCGGCAATGTGGCCGAGGACGGTTTCGAGAACAACCCGTTTCTGGACCGCCTGCGGGAATACGCTGCGGCGCAAAGCGCGCCGGTGGTGGCCATCTGCGCCAAGACCGAGGC
>JBBQKT010000199.1:0-6837 GCA_038327205.1 Burkholderiales bacterium
AGGCCTCGCTCGCCGAGGCCCAGCCCGCCGCCGCACAGCGTGCGCGCTTGCTGGCCGAGGTGGCCGTGCTGCCCAGCCTGCCGGGGGTGTACCGCTACTTCGACAGCCAGGACGGTGTGCTGTACGTGGGCAAGGCCCGCAATCTGAAGAAGCGAGTGAGCAGCTACTTCCAGAAGGACCATGGCGGCACCCGCATCGGCCACATGGTCAGCCGCATCACGCGGCTGGAGACCACGGTGGTGCGCACCGAGGCCGAGGCCCTGCTGCTAGAAAACAACCTGATCAAGACGCTGAACCCCAAGTTCAACATCCTGTTCCGTGACGACAAGAGCTATCCCTATCTGAAGCTCAGCGGCCATGAGTACCCGCGCGTCAGCTATTACCGCGGCGCAGTCGACCGGCGGCACCGCTATTTCGGCCCGTTCCCGAGTGCCTGGGCGGTGAAGGAATCGATCCAGCTGATCCAGAAGGTGTTCCGCCTGCGCACCTGCGAAGACACGGTGTTCAACCACCGCAGCCGGCCCTGCCTGCTGTACCAGATCCGCCGCTGCTCCGGCCCCTGCGTGGACGAGGGCAAGACCGAGGATTACCGCAGCAATGTTCGCAATGCCGAGCGTTTTTTACTGGGCGAAACGCAGGAGGTGATGGACGGTCTGCAGGCGCAGATGATGGCTTACGCCGAGGCCCTGAAGTTCGAGCTTGCCGCCGAGGTGCGCAACCAGATCAGCGCGCTGTCCAAGGTCTTGCAGCAGCAGTCGATGGACGAGAACAGCGCCACCGGGCGGGACCGGGATGTCGACATCCTGGCCGTCAAGGTCAGCGGCGGCCGTGCCTGCGTGAACCTGGCGATGGTGCGTGGCGGCCGGCATTTGGGCGACCGTGCGCATTTCCCCAAGCATGTCGAGGAAGCGACCGCTGTGCTGATGGCCGAAGATGAGGAAGCGCAAGCCCGCCGCATCACGCCCGAACAGGCGGTGCTCGAAGCCTTCATGGCCCAGCACTACCTGGAAGCTCAAGTGCCTTCACTGATTGTGGTGAGCGACGAGGTGGATGCCACCCTGGCCGAGGCCTTGACCCTGCAAGCCGGCTTCAAGGTGACGACCCAGGCGCAGCCGCGCGGCCAGCGCCGCGTCTGGCAGGAGATGTGTGTCAAGGGTGCCGGCCTGGCTTTGGCGCGGCTGCTGTCCGAAGAGGGCTCGCAGCAGGCGCGCACACGGGCCTTGATCGAGGCGCTGGAATTGAGCGTGGAAGAGCTGGAAGCCTTTCGCATCGAATGTTTCGACATCAGCCACACGGCGGGCGAAGCGACGATGGCGTCCTGCGTCGTCTTCGAGGGCCACCAGATGCAAAGCAGCCAGTACCGGCGCTACAACATTGACGGCATCACCGGCGGCGATGATTACGCCGCGATGCGTCAGGTGCTGACCCGCCGTTACAGCAAGCTGGCCGAGGCGGCACAACTCGGCACCGGACGCTTGCCCGACATCGTTCTGGTGGATGGTGGCAAGGGGCAGGTTTCGATGGCGCGTGGCGTTTTTGAAGAGCTGGGCCTGGATTTGAGCCTCATCATCGGCGTGGAGAAGGGCGAGGGCCGCAAGGTCGGGCTTGAAGAGCTGGTATTTGCCGATGGGCGCGAGAAGGTCTATCTGGGCCGCGATTCAGCCGCGCTGATGCTGGTGGCGCAGATCCGCGACGAAGCGCACCGATTCGCCATCACCGGCATGCGGGCCAAGCGGGCGGCGGTGCGCACTGGCAGCTCGCAGCTTGAAGACGTGGCCGGCATCGGGCCGAAGAAGCGGGCGCAGCTGTTGCAGCGCTTTGGCGGCGTGCGCGGCGTGGCGGGGGCGAGCGTCGACGAGATCGCCAGCGTCAAGGGCATCTCACGCGAGCTCGCTGAAGAAATTTACCGCGTGCTGCACTGAGGTGAAAAAGTTCAAAAGTGGAAAAGTGCAAAACCAACGGCATTGGCTGAGGAGATTTATCGTGTCTTGCATTGAAGAACAACAACGATCTGGCCGCGTCCGCTGGAGTTTGAGCGCCCTGGCCATCCTGGCGGGCTGCGCCAGTCCGCAGCGAGCCAATACACCCACCGCGCCGCCGGCCGCGCCGAGGGTCGAACCGCCGCCCGGCCCGGGCGCAGATCGCCCGCCCACGCCAGTGCCGCCCAACACACCCGCGCCGGTGTTTCCGGTGCTCGGCCCGCCCAAGCCGGTGCGCACCCTGGCTGACCTGCGCATGCAGGCCGCGCTGCGTTTGGTGGCCGCCAGTCCGCAGCTGACCTATATGACCGAATCGCCGCCGGTGCTGCTGGCGATTCCGGTGTTGGAGGTGGAACTGCATCCCGACGGCCGCGTCAAGCGCATCAATGTGATCCGCAAGCCCACGCAGGCGCTGGACACCGTGCAGCTCGCCATCGACGCCGTCCACCGCGCGGCGCCGTTTGGCAATGTGTCGCGCATGCCCGAGCCCTGGAAGTTCACCGAAACCTTTCTGTTCAATGACAACCGGCTGTTCAAACCGCGAACCCTGGATTGAATAGAACCGACGAATTGAGCCAATAAGCGACAGTCTCGCGGCGGCCGACACGGGCCGTGCGCCAATGTTGTGCACAATGCCGCCCATGTTCTTCAACCTGCCAACACTGTTCACTTGGGCGCGCATCGTCGCCATTCCCCTGATCGTCGGCGTGTTCTATCTGGACTGGCCGATTGAGACGAAGAACCTGTTTGCCACGGTGCTGTTCATCGTCGTCGCGCTGACCGATTGGCTCGACGGCTACCTCGCCCGCAGGCTGAATCAGACCTCGTCCTTCGGCGCGTTTCTCGACCCCGTCGCCGACAAGATTCTGGTCTGCGCCGCGCTGCTGGTACTGCTGGAACTGGGCCGCGTCAATGCGATGGTCGGCCTGGTCATCGTCGGCCGCGAAATCGCCATCTCCGCCCTGCGTGAATGGATGGCGCAGATCGGTGCTTCGCGCAGCGTCGCCGTTCACATGGTTGGCAAGCTCAAGACCACGGTGCAGATGGTGGCCATTCCCTTTTTGCTCTTCAATGGCCAGGTGTTCGGTGTCATCGACACGCGGCTGTGGGGCACTTGGTTGATCTATGCCGCCGTGGTGCTGACGATCTGGTCGATGGTGTATTACCTGCAAAAGGCGATCCCGGAGATTCGGGCCAAGGCCAAGTGACGCTGCAAGAGCAGCCACCTTCGCCCTGGTCGGCTGCGTTATTGCCGGCGCTTTTCGTCGCCATTTGGTGCACTGGCTTTGTCGTTGCCCGCTTGGGCATGCCGCATGCGCCACCGATTACTTTTCTGACTTACCGCTTCGCGTTGTCGTCGCTGTGCTTTGGCCTGTGGGTTTGGCTGTCCGGTGCCGTCTGGCCCGCAGATCGACGCCAGTGGGGCCATCTGGTCGTGCTGGGATGCAGCACCCAGGCGACCTATTTGATTTGCGGCTGGGCTGCCGTCAAGCATGGTCTGGGCGTTGGCACGATGGCTTTGATTGCCGGCCTGCAGCCCCTGTTGATGGCGCTGTGGCTGAACAGCCGGGGCGAGCGACTGGTGCGCCTGCAATGGGCCGGCTTGTTGCTCGGTCTGTCTGGCCTGGTCTTGGTGGTGGCGCGCAAGCTGGGGCAGGGCGAGGTGGTCCCGCTCAATCTGGCGCTGGGTCTGGGCGCCCTGCTGGCCATCAGTTTTGGCACCCTGTACCAAAAGCGCTTTGTCCGTCCGGGCGATGTGCGCACAGCCATGTGTATCCAGTTGATGGCGGCATTTGCGTTTAGCGCGCCGCTGTCATTGTTCGAGCATGAGGCCGTGGTCTGGCACCACGATCTGTTGATTGCCCTGGCCTGGTCGGTGCTTGCCCTGACCCTGGGTGGCAGTTCGCTGATGTATTTGCTGCTACAGCGTGGGGCGGCCACCCGCGTCACCAGCCTGCTCTATCTGGTGCCGCCCGGTGCGGCGCTGCTGGCCTGGGCGCTGTTTGGCGAGCCGATTGGCATGATTGTTTGGCTGGGCATGGGGATGAGCGCACTCGGTGTTTTTTGGGTGGTGCGCGGCGGCAGTAAAAGGGCCTGATCTGACGGGCAGTTGTGTGCCTATGCGGGCTTTCACCCGCTCAAATGCCCGTTCAAAACCGCATAGAATCCGCTCCCCAAGGGCGCCCGCCGGTTGAGAGGTTATCTACGTGAACAAGTCTGAATTGATCGAGCACATCGCCAAGCAGGCCGATATCTCCAAGGCCGCAGCAGGTCGAGCACTGGAGTCGGTGATTGGTGCCGTCAAAACTACGCTCAAGAAGAACGGCACGGTGTCTCTGGTAGGCTTTGGTACATTCAGCGTTACCAAACGCGCTGCCCGCGCCGGTCGCAATCCGCGCACCGGCGACGCGATCAAGATCAAATCTGCCAAAGTGCCGAAGTTCCGGCCTGGCAAGGCGTTGAAAGATTCGGTGAATTGATTTTGCCGGGTGCTTAGCTCAGTTGGTAGAGCACCTCCCTTACACGGAGATTGTCGGCGGTTCGAGCCCGTCAGCACCCACCAAGACCTTCCGTCAACCGAAGCGGTTTGAGCGGCTGGCTACAATGATGATTAACTCAAAGGCGAACCCCGGTTCGCCTTTGTTGTGTCTGCCCCTTGAGAGGTTTTGTCCCGATGTTTGATTTCGTCCGTAAACACACCCGCCTGTTTCAAGGCATTTTGCTGCTGTTGATCCTGCCTTCGTTCGCCTTGGTGGGCATGCAGGGCTACACCAGCTTCATGGACGGCAGCAATGCGGGCGTGGCGACGGTGGATGGCCGCAAGATCACGCAGTCGGAATGGGATCAGGCGCAGAGCAAGCAGTTGGAGCGGATGCGCCAGCAGATGCCGAACATCGATCCCAAATTGCTCGACACCCCCGAAGTCAAGCGCGAGGCTTTGGACGGCTTGGTGCGTGAGCGGGTGATGCAGGCGGCGGCTGCCAAACAACATTTGGTGGTGAGCGACGAGCGGCTGCAAAACTTGTTTGCGCGCGATCCGCAATTTGCGTTCTTGCGCAACCCCGACGGCACGGTCAACAAAAGTGTGCTGGCTGCCCAAGGCATGAGCTCACAGATGTTCGTGGAACGCTTGCGGCAAGACCTCAGCCAGCGCCAAGTGTTTGTCGGTGTGGCCGGGACGGCCGTGGAATCCACCGCCAACGCCACCGTCGCTTTTGATGCGCTTTTGCAGCAGCGCGAGGTGCAATTGCAGCGCTTCGATGCCAAAGAATTTGCGGCCAATATTCAGCCGACTGACGCCGAGATCGAGGCCTTTTACAAGCTGCCCGCCAATACCGCCCAGTTCCAGCTGCCCGAAAGCGCGCAGATCCAATATCTGGTCTTGAACCTGGAAGCGCTGAAAAAGGGCGTCACCGTCAATGACGACGACCTGCGCAAGTATTACGACGAAAACGCCTCCCGCTACGGCGTGGCCGAAGAGCGTCGTGCCAGCCACATCCTCATCAAGGCCGACAAGGCTGCGCCCGCCGCTGAACGCGCCAAGGCCAAAGCGAAAGCCGAAGAACTGCTGGCCGTGGCTCGCAAGAATCCGGCCGGTTTCGCCGATCTGGCCCGTAAAAACTCACAAGACGAAGGCTCAGCCGTGAACGGTGGCGACCTTGACTTCTTCGCCCGTGGCGCGATGGTCAAGCCCTTTGAAGACGCTGCTTACGCGATGAAGCAGGGCGAAATCAGCAATGTCGTTGAATCCGATTTCGGCTATCACGTGATCGAGTTGACCGGCATCCGCGGCGGCGACAAAAAGCCGTTCGACGCCGTGCGCACCGAAGTCGAAGCCGAGGTGCGCAAGCAACTCGCTCAGAAGCGCTTTACCGAGTTGGCCGAACAGTTCACCAACACGGTCTATGAACAATCCGACAGCCTGCAGCCGGCTGCCGACAAGCTCAAGCTGGTGATTCAAACCGCCACGGTGCAACGCAAGCCCGCGCCGACGGCGCTTGGACCCTTGGCCTCGGCCAAGCTGCTCGACGCCGTGTTCGGCAATGAAGCGCTGCGCAACAAACGCAATACCGAAGCGGTTGAAACCGCAACCAGCGAAATGGCAGCTGCCCGTGTTGTGCAATACAACCCAGCCCGTTTGCAGGCCCTCGCCGATGTGAAACCGCAGGTGCGCGAACAACTGGTGCGCAAGCTCGCAACGGCCGAGGCCATCAAGGCCGGGCAGGCGCGCGTTGCTGCGCTGCAAAAGACACCCGCTGAGACGGCCGGTCTCGCCGGGGCAGTTTTGGTCTCCCGTGCTCAGCCACGCGAGCTTTCCCGCAAGGTGCTGGATGCGGTGTTGGTTGCTGATGCGGCCAAACTGCCTGCTGTCGTGGGTGTGGATGCCGGTGAGGGTGCGTTCGTCGTGGCCCGCATTGACAAGGTTTTGCCACGCGATCCGGCCGTGATCGACATCAAACGCCTGGCCCAGCAATACGCCCAAGCCTGGTCAAACGCTGAAACGCAGGCTTACTACAACGCGCTGAAGAGTCAGCACAAAGCGGTCATCAAAGTGGCATCGGCAGTGGCGCCGGCCGCCTCGGCTGCAACGCCGTAAAAGACCTGGGCCTCGTGGTCGGATGACTGTTTGACGACTTTGCTGGGAATGGCCTGAAAGCTGGATTTTTCAGGCTATAATTTGAAGCTCAGCGGTGGTTGTAGCTCAGTTGGTAGAGTCCAGGATTGTGATTCCTGTTGTCGTGGGTTCGAGCCCCATCAGCCACCCCAAGAAAATTTAAAGCCCGACAGACACGCAAGTGCCTGCCGGGCTTTTTCTTTGGGTCGCCGTATCGTTCGATTTACTTCGAAATGCCGAAAG
>JBBQKT010000200.1:0-6794 GCA_038327205.1 Burkholderiales bacterium
CCCAAGAGCTTCAGCTGGTGGGACTACCGCAACCTCGGCTTCCAGAAAAACAAGGGTCTGCGCATCGACCACATCCTCGTCAGCAACGCGCTGAAGCCGAATGTCGCCGCCTGCATGATTGACCGGCAAATGCGCAAGAACGAGCGGCCCAGCGATCACGCGCCGGTCGTCGTCACGCTCGATTGAGTGTGGCTTCCATCGCGGCATAAAACCGGCCGACATGCAGGCCGTCGACCAGCGCGTGATGGACCTCGACGGCCACCGCCATCGAGCCGTTGACGATCTTGCCAAAGGCCAGGCGCGGCACCGAATCGGCCGGGTCAGCGGGCAGCGCATGGGTGAACTGCGTGAAGTCCAGCCAGGGGATGGTCGTCATGTAAACCGCAGCCTCGGTGCTTTTTCCGAGCGCAAACGGTGCGGCCCGGGCGGCGGCGATGGCGGGCAGCGCTGAAGCAACAAAGCGGCCGAAATCCGGGTCGAACGGCAGGTCGGCGAAGGCGACGGTGTTGTCGTCCCTGAGCAGGGTGGTGCTGCCGTCCACACGCTCATGCAGGCGCACACCCTCCCCATCAAGCCGCATCCGAAACGCGTCGATGCTGTTGATCGCGCTGAGCGCCGCGTGGTGATAGGCGAGGAAGCGCGTGGCCCCTGGCAAGCTGGCGACGCGTGCATCCAGCCCGCTCACATCGACCCGCGCGCAGAGGCTGAAAAACGGTTGGCCCAGGCGGCGGAAATGCTCAAACGCGGCGCGGCGCGGCCAGCTGTGCAAGGCTATCAATATGCTCATGGCGACATGCTAGCTGCCCCGTTTCACCGATGATCCCGACATGACGAATCAAGACGATTTTTTGCCCGCCTGGATCGCTGCCAGGATGGTTGAAGTACGGCCCGAATCGTGACCGGCCTCCGCCGCGCACGCTGGGCCACGCGGGTCCAGTTCATGGCCTTGGGCGTGCTTGCTGGCACCTGGGGTGCCCACATCCCTTCGGTGAAGGCGCGATACGCACTCAGCGAGGCCACGCTGTCCCTGGTACTGCTGGCCGCAGCCATTGGTGCGGTGTCCTCGCTCTTCGTCGCCGGGCGCATCGTCGGGCGGCTTGGCGCACGAAAGACGGCGGCCTTGGCCACCGTGCTGCTGTGCTTGATGCTGGGCCTGGTGCTGGAGCATTCAGGCCTGGCCGCCTTGCTGCCCGCGATGGTGGTGCTCGGCGCGGCGATGAGCGTGCTCGATGTGGCCATCAACACCGAAGGCTCGGTGCTGGAAAGCCTCAGTGGCCGGGCAGTCATGAGCAATCTGCACGGCATGTTTAGCGTCGGGGGCATGACGGGGGCTGCCGTCGTGGCCTATCTGCTGGGCGCGGGCGTCACGCCAAGGGTGCAGCTGATCGGCGTGTGTTCGGTGATCGCCGTGGTGGTCGTCATCGCGGCGCGCGGCATGCTGGCTTCGCATCCCGCCAGCCCCGGTGACGAACAAGGGGAAGGAAAAGCCCACTTCGCCTGGCCGCGCGGCCTGCTGCTGGTCATCGGCCTTCTTATCTTTGCCGGCATGACGGCCGAGGGCGTGATGGTGGACTGGTGCGTGCTTTACCTGAAGCAGGACGTCGGCTTGCCGCAGGCGCAGGCGGCCGTGGGTTACGCCGTCTTTTCGGCCGCGATGGCCAGCTCTCGCTTTGCGGGTGACTGGCTGCGCAACCGCTATTCGGAACGCGCGCTGCTGCGTTCAGGGGCAACGGTGGCGGCCGTCGCGATGGCCGTCGTCCTGCTGTCCGCCAACGCCACCATCGCCTTCATCGGCTTTGCCTTGGTCGGCATCGGCCTGGCCCCGGTCGCGCCAATCTTGTTCAATGCTGCGACGCGGGTGCCGGGCGTGAGCCGGGCGGCAGCGATTGCCTCGGTCACGTCGATCGGCTACAGCGGCTTCATGATCGGCCCGCCGTTGATCGGCAGCATCGCGACCGCCAGTTCATTGACGGCGGCGCTGGCCGTGGTGGTCCTGGCGGCTGGGCTGTTGGCTTTTGGCGCCCGCTATGTGCCGCTCAATCCCAATTAACGGCGAAGCGCGCCCGCCTCTGCAGCCAGTCGGGTGATCCGTGCCCAGTCCTTGCTGTCCACGGCATCCTGTGGCGTCAACCACGAACCGCCGCAGACCTTCACATTCGGCAGCGCCAGGAACTGAGGTGCAGACTCCAAGCTGATGCCGCCGGTCGGGCAGAACACGACGTCCGGGAACGGCCCGCCGAGCGCCTTCAGCAGATTGATGCCGCCCACCGCAACGGCCGGGAACAGCTTCAAAAAGTTGTAGCCGCCGGCGTTGGCCTGCATCACCTCGCTGGCGGTGGAGACGCCCGGCAGCAAGGGCAGGCCCTGCGCGTGGCAGGCTGCGCCAATGGCGTCGGTATAGCCGGGGCTGACGCCGAACTGGCAGCCGGCGTTCTTGGCGGCGATCACATCGGCCACCGAACGCAGGGTGCCCGCACCAACGATGGCGCCGGGCACTTTGGCCATCAATTCCATCGCCTGCAGCGCGACGGGCGTGCGCAAGGTCACTTCGAGCACGCGCACGCCCCCGGCGACCAAGGCCTCAGCCAACGGCACGGCGTCCTCCAGGCGGTGGATGACGATGACGGGAATCACGGGGCCGTGGCTGGCCAGGCTGAGGGTATCGATAGTCATTTTTGAAGCTTCTTTCAGTCAGTGGGTGACAGCGCTACTCGCTTCGCTCGGGCGGTCTGTCACACCAGGAATTACAGCCATGTCACCGCGCCTTCTTCGGCGGTTTTGACATTGCGACGCATCCCGGCGAACAGATCCCGTCCCAGGCCGTGGCCGTTGTTCTCGGTCAGTTCGGGTGGGATGACGGCTTGCTCGCGCGCCGCCCAGACGTCAGCGGGAACTATGGCGGTCAAGTGGCCGTTGACGGCATCCAGACGCACAACATCACCGTCGCGCAGCTTGCCCAGCGGTCCGCCCATCAAGGCCTCCGGCGACACATGGATGGCGGCTGGCACCTTGCCGGACGCACCGCTCATGCGGCCATCGGTCACCAGTGCCACCTTGAAGCCCTTGCCCTGCAACACGGCCAGCGGCGGGGTCAGCTTGTGCAGCTCGGGCATGCCGTTGGCGTGCGGGCCTTGGAAGCGGACGACAACGATGACATCGCGCTCCAACTCGCCTGCCTTGAAGGCGGCCAGCATCGATTCCTGGTCGGAGAAGATCGCCACCGGCGCTTCGACGATGTGGCGATCTTCGGGCACGGCCGAAACCTTGATCACCGAGCGGCCCAGGTTGCCTTCGAGCAGCTTCAAGCCGCCGGTGGCGCTGAACGGCGCGGCGGCAGTGCGGACCACGCTGTCGTCGCCGCTGTCGGCGGGCAAAGAATTCCAGGCAACGCCACCCGCAGCCAGGGTTGGCACGCTTGCAAAAGGCCGCAGCGACTCACCGGCCACGCTCAACACGTCCTCATGCATCAACCCGGCGTCCAGCAACTCGCGGATCACGAAGGCAGGGCCGCCGGCTTCCTGGAACTGGTTCACATCGGCCGCGCCGTTCGGGTAGACGCGGCTGAGCAGGGGCACGACGCCGGACAACTCGGAGAAATCGCTCCAGTCGATCAGAATGCCGGCCGAGCGGGCCACAGCCACCCAGTGGATCAGGTGGTTGGTCGAGCCGCCGGTGGCCAGCAGGGCCGCCATCGCGTTGACGATGGCGCGCTCGTCCACCAACTTGCCGATGGGGGTGTAACGACGCTTGGCCGTGATGGCCAGCGCGGTACGCACGGCCTCGCGGGTCAGCGCCTCGCGCAGCGGCTCGTGCGGATGGACAAAGGCCGCGCCGGGCACGTGCAGGCCCATTGCTTCGAGCAGCATCTGGTTGCTGTTGGCGGTGCCGTAGAAGGTGCAGGTACCGGCGCCGTGATAGGCAGCAGATTCGGCGGCCAGCAGCTCATCGCGGCCGACCAGGCCTTGGGCGAATTGCTCACGCACCTTGGCCTTGGCGTTGTTCGACAGGCCCGAGCTCATCGGCCCGGCCGGCACAAACACGCAGGGCAGATGGCCGAAATGCAGCGCGCCGATCAACAGGCCCGGCACGATCTTGTCGCAGATGCCCAAAAGCAGCGCAGCGTCGAACACATCGTGGCTCAGGGCGATGGCTGTACCCATGGCGATGGTGTCGCGCGAAAACAAGCTCAGCTCCATGCCCGGCAGGCCTTGGGTCACGCCGTCACACATCGCCGGCACCCCGCCGGCCACTTGCACGGTGGCACCCTGCTTGTGCGCCTCGTCGCGTATCAATGCCGGATAAGCCTCGTAGGGCTGGTGCGCCGACAGCATGTCGTTGTAGGCGGTAACGATGGCCAGATGCGGCGCTTTTTCGGCCACGATACGCAGCTTGTCATTGGCCGGCATCGCCGCCACCGCGTGGGCGATATTGGCACAGCCCATGCGCTCGATCCCGCGTTTTCGGCCCGCCATCGCATCAAGCCCGTCAAGGTATCGGCCCCGCGTGGCGGCGCTGCGTTGTCGGATGCGGTCGGTGACCGCGTCAAGGGTTTTGTTCATGGGCGTGACCGGCTGCGGTGTAACTCGGTGAATGGAAAACGTGTAACCATATTACAAGACTTCGACCGCATCAAGGTTACCGTTGGGTTACGACAGGGCTAGGATGTGAAGCGAATGAATGACAGCGGATTGACGCAGTGCTTGGCGCAATGGCAAGCCCAGGGCGACGACCTTTTGCTCTTTGCCTACGGCTCGCTGATCTGGCGGCCGGACTTTGCATTCAGCAGCGCCACACCTGCCCGCGTGCAGGGCTATCACCGTGCACTGCGCATGCGCTCACAAACCCACCGCGGCTGCCGTGAACAGCCGGGGCTGGTGCTGGCCTTGCTGTCGGGTGGCAGCTGCCGGGGCTTGGTTTACCGCGTTCCGGCTGCTCAGGGCGAGCTGGTCTTGCGCAGCGTGTGGGCGCGGGAGATGGTCAATGACGCGTATCAGCCGCGCTGGCTGCCCTGCATCACCACCGCTCAAGGCGTGCTGCGGGCACTGAGCTTCACGCTCTCAAGGCGCAGCCCGCACTGCGCGGTGGTGCCCAGCGATGCCGAGCTGCTGCACATCCTGCGCCATGCGCGCGGCGGTTTCGGCAGCACCTTGGACTATCTGGCCAACACCGTGAAAAGCCTGCGCGCCCATGGCATCCACGACGCTGCGCTGGAGCGCCAACTGCACCTGGCGGCGCAGCATGGTTTGATTCAGCTGCCGGCGCGCTGATCGCGACGCTGCAAGCGCGCCAGGTCCTCGGCCGTGTCCACATCCACCAGCACGCCGGGATCATCCAGATTGACCGCATGCGAGGGGTAGCGCGCCACGATGCGGCGCGCGCCCTCGTCGCCCTGCAAATTGACCAACTCCGAATACAGCTCGGTGCTGAAACCGACCGGATGTCCTTGGCGACCGGTGTGCTGGGCATAGGCCACCGGGTAATGGGCCAGCGCAGCGGCCACAGCCAGGATGCTCTCGGGTCGCAGCAGGGGCATGTCGGCCGGCACGATCAGCCAGCCTTCTGCATCACCGGTGGCACGGACCCCAGCCGCAATCGAGTAGCCCATGCCGATACTCGCCGGCCGGCCAATGCCGTCCACGCTTGGCAGGATCACCACATCGCCTGCAGGCAGCAACTGCAAAGCGGCGGGGGCGAGGCTCGGCGTGGTGACAAGAACGACGCGGAGCTGGGTCGCCATCGCATGCCGCAGGCTGCGGGCCAAGATCGTGTCGGCCACGGCCAGCTCGACGCGCTGCTCAAGCTTGTGCCCCACCCCATGAAACCGTATGCCGCGCCCGGCTGCCAACATGACGACGGCAGGTCGTCGTTGAGTCATATGCGCTTTTCCTTCCAAAATTCCCCGCCCTCTTTCATGGCGCCTGCGCTCCAGCGCCTGCGCTTTGTGTATTTTTGTTGCTTGCAGCATGCCGCCCCGGAATGGCCTGCAACAGTGGGGCCTTCACTTAAGGGAAGGTATTGAGGAACGGCATACTCAAGCTCATGAGCACCCTTTCCGATCTGCGCAAAAGTTACGAACATGGCGAACTGGACGAGGCCTTGGCGGCCGACGAGCCGCTGACCCAGTTCCAGCAATGGCTGGACCATGCGCTGGCCAGCGCCGTGCCCGAGCCCAATGCCATGACCTTGGCCACCGTCAATGCAGCCGGCCAGCCTTCTACCCGCATCGTGCTGATCAAGGGTTTGGATGCGCGCGGTCTGGTGTGGTTCACCAATTACGACAGCCGCAAAGGCCAGGAGCTGGCGCACAACCCACAAGCCGCTCTGCAGTTCCACTGGGTTGAGTTGGAGCGGGTGGTCCGGGTGGAAGGGCTCGTCGAGCGGATTGACGACGCTGAATCGGACGCTTATTTCCAGTCTCGCCCGCTCGACTCTCGGCTCGGCGCCTGGGCCTCGCCGCAAAGCCAGGTGATCGCCTCGCGTGCGGTGTTGGTGTTCAACGCGGCCAAGGCTGCCGCCCAGATGGGCCTGCACCCGCCGCGCCCGCCGCACTGGGGTGGCTTTCGCCTGGTGCCCCAGCGCTGGGAGTTCTGGCAGGGCCGTGCCTCGCGCCTGCATGACCGTTTGAGCTATCGACGGGGCAGCGACGGCTGGATCAAAGAGCGCCTGGCTCCCTGATTGTCAAAACCGCACCTGAAAGCCGGTGCTGATCGAGCGGCCCGGCAGTGGCGTCAGATCACGCAGCGTGGCCACCGATGTCGAGCTGTAAGCCAGCTTGTTGCCCAGGTTGTCGAGCC
>JBBQKT010000201.1:0-6790 GCA_038327205.1 Burkholderiales bacterium
GATCGCCCGCTGCGGATGCTGCGGGTTGCGCAGCGGATAGCCCAAGAGCGTGCCGACATCGGCGGCCAGATCAAGCCGCCCGGCATCGACCAGCCGCATCACGCCCAGGGCCACGATGATCTTGCTGACCGAGGCAATGCGAAACAGGGTGTCGCGGGTGACCGGCAGATCCTGGCCACCGGCAGGCGCGATGTAGCGGCGGCCCAACTGCGCCTCGAATACCGTCCGCCCCTGGCGCTGCACCAGCACCGACAGGCTGGCCAGCGGCGCCTTCGGATCATCGACCAGGGCCTGCAAGCTGCGGCGCAGCGCGTCATCAGCGCCTGGGCGGGCGGCGACCGGCAGGCTGGGCAGCAAGGTGCCCAGGGCCACGGACAAGATGCGGCGGCGCGGTCGGCTGGTCGGGTTTTTAGTTGTCATCGTCGTGTGGGTGAGGCATTCACATGTCACAGTCTCGCCCATGAAAAAAATCGCCCCGTCCAAGGAAGAAACCGCCCTGCTGCCGCCTTTTGCCGGCCTGACGATCGAACGCATCCTGGTCCCGGCGACGGCGGCGGCGTTTGCTTCGGCGCGGGACGAAATCCTGGACACAGCGATGGTCGGCTTTGACACCGAATCGAAGCCGACCTTCAAGGTCGGCGACGTCAGCGAGGGCCCCCACGTCGTGCAGTTCGCGCTGCCGAGCAAGGCCTATATCTTTCAGCTGCACCAGCCCGATGCGCTGGACTGCCTGGCGCCGGTGCTGGCGTCCGAGCGGGTGCTCAAGGTTGGCTTTGGTCTGCAGTCAGATCACGCGCAAGTGCATGCCAAGCTGGGCCTGCGGATGCAGGGCGTGATCGATCTGAACCAGAACTTCCGCCGCATGGGTTATGGCAGTTCGATGGGCGTGCGGGCGGCGGTTGGCGTCGTGCTGCAACAGCACTTTCACAAGTCGAAGAAGATCACGACAACCAACTGGGCCCTGCCCGATCTGAGCGATCGTCAGCTGCTTTACGCCGCCAACGATGCTTATGCCGCGCTCAAGGTGATGGAGGCGCTGACTTTGCAGGAGTTACTTGGCAGTGACGCCCATCTCACGTAACAGCCGGTCGGCCTTGTCGACCACCGTCATCTGCCACAGCATGTAGCGGGCATCGAGCACGATGGAGCGGGTGGTCTTGGGGTTGAAATCCCAGTCGGCAATCACCGCGTCCAGGGTGCCGTCGAACAGCAGGCCCACCAGCTCGGCCTTGGCATTCAGCACTGGCGAACCGGAGTTGCCGCCGGTCGTGTCCAGCGTGGCCAGGAAGTTGACCGGCACCGAGCCGCCCAACGACTTCACGCCGAATGCCCCGTAGTGGCTGGCCTGGCCCGCCTTGATTGCGTCGAGCTGATTTTTCGGCGCGTCGAAGTCACCGCTGCCGGTGTGCTTGGCGGTGATGCCGCGCAGGGTGGTAAACGGCGTCCAGGTGCTGCCATCGGCACCCGGCGTGCGGCCGGTGACCTTGCCGAAGTTCACGCGCAGGGTGCTGTTGGCATCCGGATAGAGCACTTGGCCCTGGCTGGCCTTGAAGGCGATCAGCGCCTGCATCGTGTGCGCGTACGGGGCCTGCAACTGGCCGGCCAGCTCCTTGTCGCGGGTTTCGCGGCGCTCGTCTTCGGCGTAGAGCGCCACGGCGGCGGCGATAAAGCTGTCGCTGCTGGCCTGGAAGGCGGCGCTGTCGCGGTTCAGCCAGGCCAGGCGCTCGGCCTTGTTGCCCAATTGGCTGGCGGCGTAGATGGCATCGAGCCGGGTCTTGACTGCCGCCTCGTCCATGCCCGCGCGCAGGCCCAGGGCGGTCAGCAGGGGGTCGTTCAGGCTGTCGGCAGGCCCAGCCAGGTACTGGGTCAGAAAGTGCGCGGCCAAGCGCTTGTCGGTGGCCTCGTCATAGCGGACGTCCAGCACCTCCAGCGCCTGGCGCTGGCGCAGCAGGTCGCGGGCCTGGTAGCCGGGCTTGCGCTGGGCATCGGGCAGGGCCTGCTGCTGGGCGCGTTGGTAGAGCCCACGGGCGCTGCCGAGCAAGCGCGGTGTGGTGAATTGCAGCAAGAACTCGGCCCGGGCCGTGGCCTCGCGCTGGGCCAGCAAACGGGCGGTGGTGGCCAGATCGGCGCCGTACAGCGCGCGGCGCTTGGCATCGGCATTGACCCAGGTTGTCAGCGCTTCAAAAGTCGCCTTCTTGCGCGGCAGAATGCCGGTGCTGTCGTAGTCGTAGCTTTCCTGCTGGCCCGTCAGGTTCTTGAAATAGTTGCCGATGCCCGCCTTGGTGTCGGCCAGCTTGATCTCGGCATCACGGCGGCCGGCGGTGGCTTCCGCAATGATGGCGAGTTGCTCACCCATCGCCTTGATGCGGGTGGGCTGGTTGAAGCTGAAGGCGAAGTCCAGCTCCGACGGCATGCGCAGCCGGTTGGTGCGGCCAGGGTAGCCGGTGACCATCACGAAATCGCCTTCGTTCAGCGGCGAAGTGGTGGGCGAGGCGACGGTCAGATGGTGCGGCGGCACGAAGGGTTTGTTGGCCGCGTTGAAGTCGGCCGGCTTGCCGTCGGCACCGACGTAGGCACGGTAAAAGCTGTAGTCGCCGGTGTGGCGCGGCCACATCCAGTTGTCGGTGTCGCCACCGAACAGGCCGACGCCTTGGGCCGGCGCATGGACCAGGCGCACATCGCGGATTTCAAGCTGCTTGATCAGCTGGTACTGCACACCGGCATAGAAGCTGGCCACGTTGCAGCGGTGGCCGACGTCCGCTTCACAGGCGGCGACCAGCGACTTCTCGTTCGCCTCAATGGCGTCGTAACGGGCCTTGCCGGTCAGCAGTGAGGTCTTGGCGTCGATCACCTGCGCGGTGACATCGCTGACGGCGACGGTCATCAACACGCGGGTGCCGGGCGCGGCGGGCAATTCGTCGGCCAGGCTGGCGGCCAAAAAGCCGTTCTTCAGCAGGTCACGGTCGGGCGTGGAGTTGACCTGGATGCTGCCGTAGGCGCAGTGGTGGTTGGTGACGACCAGGCCCAGCGGCGACACAAACGACGCCGTGCAGCCGCCCAGCGAAATCACCGCACCCATCGGGAACTCGGTCAACTTCGCAAGCTGCTGCGGGTCGGACTTGAGCCCGGCCGCCTTCATCGCCTTGGCGATCTGCGGCAGTTGTTGGGGCATCCACATGCCTTCGTCGGCATGGGCAAGGCTGGCGGCAGCCAACGCGGCGGCTGTGGCCACGGTGGCAAAAAGGAATCGGTTCATGACAGGCATCTCAAAAATGCGAAAGGGCGAAGCCTACACGCTTCGCCCTCGCCTGCCGTTCGTCACGGCACGGTCTCGTGCATCAGTGGATCAGACCAATCCACTCACCGGCCTGCTGGTAGCCATTGAACAATCGCATCGCCAGCACGCGCAGCGCCGGGCTCGCGCTGGCGTGGGCCGTCGCCAGACGGTCAAAGGCATAGAGCCGGTCGTAAAGCATGCGGGTGGGCTGCAAGGGGATTTGCGCATGGGCCATCTGGGCAGCAAACAGCTGCAGATCGCTGCTGTCTATCGGCCCGACGATGGGGGATGCCAGGTCGGTCGACGTTTGCGGACGCAGGGCCGGATCGACAGCCTCGCCGCCGATGGTGAACACCGGCATGCTGAAAGACGATTCGTAAACAAGGTGCAAGGGAATCAACATGATGGCGGCCTTTCGTCGTTTGTGCGTTGCCCCAATGCTGCCGCCCTGGGCCAAAACTTAAATCCGAATTAGCCGGGGCTTCCCCTGCTTTTTCGGCTCAAGTTGGCGGGGTGATGAAGCCGGCCAGCCCCTGCACCCATTCGGCCGCCTCGGGTGCGGTGTCGGCCAGCGCCACCACTTCCAACCCCACATCGGCAAACATCTTGCTCGACGCTTCATTGGCGCGCAGATGGTGGCCCTTGCGTTCGAGGTAAACCACCTTCTTGATACCGACCTGGATGATGGACTGCGCGCAGCGCGGGCAGGGGAATTGCGTCGTGTAGATCGTGCAGCCGGTCAGCGGCAGGACAACGCAGTTGAGGATGGCGTTGACCTCGGCGTGGACGATATAGCTGTGGCGCGACAGGTAGGCATCGTCGTCGTTGTCGCTCCAGTACTGCGGGTCGTCATCGGTGCAGCCGCGCGGCAGGCCGTTGTAGCCGACACCGACGATCTTGTTGTCGGCGCTGATGACGCAGGCCCCGTTGCGTTTTTTGGCGTCTTTGGAGCGGGCCGAGGCCAGCAGGGCGACGCCCATGAACATGCTGGGCCAGGCGATCAAGGATTCATTTTTTTCAGTCATTTGAGGGTGACTCCGTCAAAACGCATATTCGCCTCGGCATCAAGTTTGTAGTCCACCACGTTCTTGCGCACCGGCACGACCAGCTGGCCATAGGCGATCACGCTCAGTGGCACCTGCTCGGCCGCAATTTTTTGGATCTGGGCGTAGATGGCTTTGCGTTGGCCCACATCCAGGGTGGCACGGGCCTTCACGGTCAGCGCTTCATAGGCCTTGTCGCACCACAGGGTGCCGCCGTTTGCCCCGCAGTTGAGCAGGGCCGCCGTGCCTGCCGGCTCGCCATCGGCATACCAGCCGCCCAGGGCCGCGTCGTGTTCACCAGCGTCAATGCGCTTCAGGTACTCGCCCCATTCGTAGCTGACGATGTGCGACTTGACGCCCACCGCCGCCCAATCGGCCTGGATCATCTGCGCCATCAGCTGCGCGTTCGGGTTGTAGACGCGCTGGACGGGCATCGCCCACAACGCGATGTCGAGGTTGCCGACACCGGCCGTTTTGAGCAGCGCCCGGGCGCGAGCCGGGTCGTGCGCGCTGGGCTTCAAGCTCGCGTCATGGGCCCAGTTGACGGCCGGCAGCAAGGAGGTGGCAAGCCGGCCGCTGCCCGCATAAACGGTTTTGACCAGGGCCTGCTTGTCGATGGCCAACTCCAACGCCTGGCGCACTTCGAGCTTGTCAAACGGCGGGCGCTTGGTGTTGAAGGCCAGGTAGCCGACGTTGAGGCCCTCCTCCTTGGTCAGCACAATGTTCGGGTCTTTCGCCAGCTCCTGCGCGTCGACCCGGCTGGCCAGCGCGCCGATGTCGCATTCATTCTTCTTGAGCCGCTGGGCCCGCACGATGCTGTCCGGCGTGATGCTGAACACCAGGTTTTCGACCAGGCGCACTTCGCGGCGGAAGTAGTCGGGGTTGCGCACCATCCGCAGCACACTGTCTTTTTGATAGCTCTTGAAGATAAAGGGGCCGCTGCCGATGGGCAATTGCATGATCTGCTGCGGCTTGCCGGCTTTCAACAGCTGGGCCGCGTACTCGGCCGAATGGATGCCCGCGAACGGTTGGCTGACGCTGTTCAAGAACGCCGCGTCGGGCCCATTGAGCTGGATGCGGACGGTCGACGCATCGAGCTTTTCAATCGACTTGACGCCCTTGTCCCAGCCCATATAGGCCATGTACGGCGCAATGGTCGGGAAGGCTTTTTGATACGGGCTTTTGGCGTCCCACATGCGCTGAAAAGTGAACACCACGTCATCGGCATTCAGCTCGCGCGTGGGCGTGAACCAGGCGGTGCGGTGGAACTTGACGCCGCGCCGCAGATGGAACGTGACCGTCTTGCCGTCGGCGCTGACTTCCCACGATTCGGCCAGGCCAGGGATGCGGTTGGTCGTGCCGCGCTCAACCTCGATCAAGGTGCTGAAGAGCTGCTGGGTGGCATTGAAATCGACGCCGGAGTCGCTTTGGCTTGGGTCGAAACCGGCGGGGCTGCCCTCGGCACAAAAGCGCAGGGTGGCGGCCTGGGTCGTGCCGGCAAAAAATGCAGCGGCAAGAACGATTCGAATCCACTTCATTTCACCGCTCATTTCACCGCTCATTTCACCGCTCATTTCAAAACGACCCCATCAAAACGCAGGCCACCGTCAATGCCCAATTTGAAACCCTGCACATTTTTGCGCAGGGCCACCGTGATACGGCCGTGGGCCAGCACGCTCCAGGGCAGCTGCGTCATCGCCAGCCGTTGCGCCCGGGCATACAAAGCCTTGCGCTGCGACTGATCGAGCGTCTGCTTGGCCTGCACCAGCAGCGCCTCATAGGCCTTGTCGCACCAGAAGGTGCCGCTGGCCGCGCCGCAGGCGAGCTGGCCCGCCATATCGGCCGGCTCGGGCGTGCCGCTCCAGCCGACCAGGGCGGTGTCGTGGTCGCCCAGGTCGATGCGCTTCAGGTATTCACCCCACTCGTAGCTGACGATATTGGCCTTCACCCCGACCTTGGCCCAATCGGCCTGGATCATCTGCGCGACCAGTTGTGCGTTCGGGTTGTAGGCGCGCTGCACCGGCATCGCCCACAGGCTCAGGTTCAGCGACGTGATGCCGGCGCGCTTGAGCAGCTCACGCGCCTTCTCGGGCGCATAGGGCACCGGCTTCAAAGTCTCGTCATGCGCCCACATCGCCGTCGGGATGATCGATTCAGCCAGCTCACCGCTGGCGCCATAGACCGTGCTGATGATGGCCTTCTTGTCGATCGCCATGTCCAGCGCCTGGCGCACCTCGAGCTTGTCGAGCGGCGGCTTTCTCAGGTTGAAGGCCAGGAAGCCGGTGTTCAGCCCCGGCACGCTGGTCAGGGTGATCTGCGGATCGGTCGACAAGGACAGCACATCGGCTGGATTGCTCAGCACGGCGATGTCGCATTCATTGCGCTTGAGTCGCTGGGTGCGCACATTGCGATCGGTGGTGATGGCGTAGACCAGGCTGTCGACCAGGGGAACATCGCGGCGGAAGTAATC
>JBBQKT010000202.1:0-6731 GCA_038327205.1 Burkholderiales bacterium
CCAACGTTGGCAATAAGCGGGACACGAAGGCGAAGCCGTAGGGGCTCCGCTTGATTGGCCGGGTTAGGCAGCAACGAGGTGAACTATGAACGAGACATTGCAGGATATTCACGCCAGGTACACAGCCGCCTACGGCTCCAATCTGCAAGGCTGCTGCCCGCTGATTGCGGACGAGATACAGCGCGCAGTGGGCGGCGACGTGGTGGCGGGTGAACTGACGTGGTACGGCGGCTCGTGCAGGCGCACGCACTGGTGGGTGGAGAAAGACGGCCAAGTGTTGGACCCGATGGGCGACGACTTCCTGCGCACTGAAGACGCCACCGGCCGATGCGAAGCGCACCGGGACCGAGCCATTTTCGACAGCATTCTGCCGCAGTACGAACGGTGGCGGGTTTGATGCCTAACCTGCTGTCGGGAGCAGTTTTGCTGGTTTGCGCGCCGACGGTCTCCCTATTACCGCAGCGTCAATCTGAATGTAGCCCGCATCCAGCCTCATCTTTTTCATCATCGACACATTTTTCAACTCCGCGAGAAACTCTCAAATGAAGCAGTTGCAAGATCTTCCGATTCGTCGGTGAAAACCCCATGAACATCCGTCGGGGCAGTTTGCATTGGCAGAGCCCGGAGGTATGCCCCTCACCCCGCCCTTCGCGAAACTGGTGCACAAAATCCGGGGGCAGGTCTGCAACCTGAACCCCCAGCCGATGCGCAGCGAGGCGTGTCGGTATTCCGCAGTTCCCCTTCTGCATGGGCGAGGAGCGGAGGGTTTGCCGGGCGTCGCGCCAGCGACGTCAAGAACTGGCTTCGCGCCCCTTGTCTGAACGCAGCGTAGCGCAGTGAGTGGGGCGCGGCACTTAAAACCGTCGCATCCGCGCTGACCCGCTGGGCCTTGGGGCTGGGGTTGTTTATTTGCATTGTTTCGTGGGCCCCCAAGAATGTAGGTCGCCCGCCGGGGCGAACTCCCGGCGCGGCCTAGGCATGACACAACCGCCATTTTTCAGCGCACTCAGAAATCCGAAGCCTCAACGCTGAACCTCAGCCGATGCGCCTGCCTATCGCTCCCAACTTGCTCCGCCGACCCAAGCGACGGTGCCAACCCTCCGCAGCCGGCCCGAGCGGGATCGCGGACAGCATTCAAACAAGCCGCTCAGCGCTTGACCTTGGCCCCCGTCAGCTGCGCCACACCCGCCAAGGTCGTCTGCGCCGCGTTGAGGCCCAGCAAAAAATCCTTGTCCGAATAGTTCGAGTACAGGTCGGTCGGCTGGTGCCAGTGCGGGTTCCAACCCGCGCCAATCTGCTGGCCGCGCTCGTTCTCGCGCAACGAGATAGCAGGCACCCAGTCCATGAAGGGCGTCGAGTCGGTGTTGGTCATGTGAAAGCCGACGGCAGCCGGATAGTGCGTCGCGTACTTGTCGTTGGCCGCGCGAAAGGCCCAGGCCAGCTTGGCGGCACCGTCGGCGAACTTCGCTGTCGATTGGTATTCGATGTTGACGTCGGCTTCGGCCCGCTGCTCCTTGGCCGGCGCCAGCAGGGCATGGCCCTTGGCATCGAGCACCGGCTTGCCGGCGGCGTCCAGCACCGGCACCGGCATGCCGTGGTCGAACAACATCATGTCGTGCTGGATCATGCCCAGCCAGGTCGGCTCGGGATATTTGCCTGAGCCCTTGGGCGATTCGATGCCTTGCAGCTCGCGGCGCTGGGCCACATAGGCACTCGCCCCGTTCAGGCCCGTCTCTTCGTTGTTCCAGAGGATGAAGCGGATCGAGCGTTCGGTCTCCACGCCGGGCTGGCTGAAGATGCGCGCCAGCTCCATCACCAAGGCGGTGCCGGAGCCGTCGTCATTGGCCGCCTCGCCCCAGCCGATGCCGTCCATGTGGGCGGAGACGATGTACATCTCCTCGGGGTGGATGCTGCCGACCTTGGTGCAATAGACGTTCTCGCGCAGCGAGGTGCCCACGGGCGTTGGCTCGGCATTGAGGGCGCGCAGGCGCTCATCAGGCTGGGCCATCGCGTCGGTGTTCACGCCGGTGGGGCCGCGTTTGCCGAACAGGGTGCTGCCGCCCTGGCCTGCCGCACCCCCGGCGCGGGCGGGCTGCGGTGCGGCCGGCGTGCGGCGCGCGGGCTCGGTGAACTGGTATTGCAGGCGTTCGGTGTTGGTGCAGCCGTAGGACTTCAGTTTTGCTTCGATCCAGTCGAGCGCCTGGCGGTTGCGCGCCGTGCCCTGGCGACGGTCGCCAAACTGGGTCAGTCCCTTGATCGTGGCCTTGTATTTTTCCAGGTCGAGCTGGCCGACGAGCACGGACACCGGGTCCTCTGCCGCAGGCTGCGCGACCGCCGAAGCTCCGGCGCAGGTCAAGGCAATCAAGACGGCCAGCAGGCGTGGAAAAGCGGTGGCGGGAGTGGCGTGCACGGTCATGTCATCGTCCGGCAGTGAATGAACGGCAAGCATATGGGCTGCCGCCTGGCCGGTTAAAAGCCCGGTTCGCTGTCCGCCCACGGGCCCACTTGATCGGGCGCTTCCAAATTCCGCGGGCGGCGATGCCAATAGCGCCGTCCCAGCTCGCGCTGACAGGTCCAACCCCCGTCCGCGCTGCGCCATTGCCAGGCCCCGCAATCGGGTGAATTGACCAGGCTGATGCCATGCGCCTGGTAGCGCGCCAGCACCGGCGGCGCGGGGTGGCCGAAGCGGTTGCGGTAGCCGCTTTGCACGACGGCGATCTGCGGCGCCACCGCGTCGAGCAGGCTGTCGGTCGATGAGGTCTTGCTGCCGTGATGGGGCACGATCAAGACATTGCTGCGCAGGCTGGCAACTGCCGCCCGGGCGACGAGGGCCAGCTCTTGCGGGGCCTCGATGTCGCCGGTCAGCAAGGCGCTGCGGCCTGCTGCGGTGCTGATGCGCAGCAGGCACGACAGGGCATTGCTTTTGAGACCTTGGTCATAGTCAGCGGCACGGGGGTGCAGCACCTCAAACTGCACGCCGTCCCAGGCCCAGCGCTGGCCCGCCTCGCAACGCGTGTGCGGCGGGCTGCCGACCAGCAGCCGGTGCTCGGGTTCCAGCGAGCTGCGCAGCGCGGCCACCGGCAAGCCGGCCAAGATCGATGCCGCGCCGCCGACATGGTCGCTGTCGCGGTGGCTGAGCATCAGGGTGTCGAGACGCTCAACGCCCACCGCCCGCAACAGCGGCAGCAGCACGCGCAGCCCGGCATCCACGCCGGGTGCGTACTGCGGGCCGCTGTCGTACAGCAGGTCATGGGTGGCGGTGCGCACCAGCACCGCCGTGCCCTGACCGATGTCGGCGGCCAGCAGCTCGAACTCCCCCGCCCCCGGCCGCAGCGGCGCGGGCCACAGCAGGGGCAGCAACAGCGCCAGGCCGCAGGCGCGCAAACGCCAGGGCAAAGGCAGCACCAGCATCGCCCCGCCCAGCAACCCGGCGAGCTGCGCCCACAGCGGCGCGACGGGCAGGCTCCACACGGCCACCGGCAGGCCGTCCAGCAGGCGCAGATAGGCCATCAGCGCCTGCGCACACCACTCCGCCCAGACCCACAGGCCCGGCAGCAAGGCGCCGCCCAGGGCCAAAGGCGTGATGACAAAGCTGACCCAGGGTATGGCAATCAAATTGGCCAGCAGGCCGACGACCGAGATCTGCTGAAAGAAAAGCAAGCTCAGCGGTGCCAGGCCCAGGGTCGCCACCCACTGGCTGCGAAGGCCTTCCTTCAGATGCGCTTTGACGCCTTGGCCAGCGGCGGACTCCTCACCACTGGCCATCAACAGGCCCACCGCCGCGAACGACAGCCAGAAACCGGCCTGACTGATCGCCCAGGGGTCCACCGCCGTGACGATCACGCAGGCGGCCAGCAGGCTCAGCGGCCAGGGCCAGCGCAGGCCAGCACTCTGCAGCGCGGCGATGCTGAACAGCATCCACACGGTGCGCTGCGAGGGCACACCCCAGCCCGAGAACAGCGCATAGAGCAAGGCGGCCAACACCCCCAGCCAACGGGCTGCCATCGGCGTTGGCAGCCACAGCGACAGCCGCCCGCTGCGCCGCCAAAGCCAGCCCACCAGCGCCTGCGCGGCCCAGGCAAACATGGTGACGTGCAAACCGCTGATGCTGACTAAATGCGCAATGCCGGTGTTGCGGAACAGCGCCCAGTCGCTGCGCGAAATCGCCGCCTGATCGCCCAGGCTCAAGGCCGCCAACAGCCCGGCACTGGACGGATCGGTGACGCGTTTTTGCAGGGCCTCGCGCAGCCGCTGGCGCAGGCCGTCGAGCGACCACCAGGGCGCCTCGTTCAGCCGGCTCATCGCGCCCGGCCGCACCACGCCGGTGGCGCGCAGGTCTTGCTCGAACATCCACAGCTCGTAATCAAAGGCATGCGGGTTCATCAGGCCGTGCGGGCGCTTGAGCCGCGCCGTCAAGCGCCAACGCTCGCCAGCGCGCAGGGCGGGTGCGTCCTCACCCGGCTGCGCGTACCAGGACAGCAGCAGGTGCGAGGGCAGGGTCAGCTTGGTGCTGCTGGCTGGCTCATTTGCGAGATCACGCGCCGTGTCGAGGGCAAACTCAAAGCGCCAGCCCGGCGTGCCGCCCTGCCCGAGCACCGCGCTGGGCAGGGAATCGATGCGGCCTTCGAGCACCACATCGCGCGCCTCCCAGGCCTCGGGCAGCGACTCGGCCAGCCGGGCTTCAGAGCGCCAAACCCCTTGGGCAAAGGCCAGCAGCAGGGCGACGAGCACCCATGCCAACGGATGCGGGCGCCGCAAGCTCCACGCCAGAGCGGCAAGAAGTGCGACAACAACTGCTGCAAACTCAGCCTCGCTGGGCAGGCGACGGCATTGCTGCAACAGCGCCAAGCCGGCCAGCCAAGCGCAGGCGGGCAGCGTCCAGTGCCAGGCTTGAGCAGACGGGCGGCGGTGTAGCATCGCAAGCTTTTTACCCTATTCACACCGCAGGACGCCCCCCATGAGCAGCACCTCCGTCTACGACCGCCTCGACACCCTGGGCATCACCCTGCCGCCGCTGGCCGTGCCCGCCGCCGCCTACGTGCCCTTCGTGCGCACCGGCAACCTGATTTTTATCTCGGGTCACATCGCCAAGCGCCAGGGCCAGCCCTGGGTCGGCCAGTTGGGCAAAGACGTGGACACCGCCACCGGCCAACAAGCCGCCCGCGCCATCGCCATCGACCTGATGGGCACCTTGCAAGCCGCAGTGGGCGATCTGAACAAGGTCACCCGTATCGTCAAGCTGATGAGCCTGGTCAGCAGCACGCCTGATTTCACCGAACAACACCTGGTGACCAATGGCTGCTCGGCGCTGATCGGCGAGGTCTTCGGCCCAACGGTTGGTGCCCATGCGCGCAGCGCTTTCGGCGTGGCGCAGATCCCGATGGGGGCTTGTGTCGAGATCGAGATGATTGCCGAAGTGCAGGGCGACTGACCGATGTTCTTGAAACCCTCGACCCTGCCCGCGCGCACGCTCGCTGCCATCGCCATCGCCAGTGTGGCCGCCGTCGCGTTCGCCCTGATCGCCCAGCATGGTTTCGGCGTCAAGCCCTGCCCCTGGTGCGTGTTGCAGCGGGGTATTTTCATCATCATCGCGGCGGTGGCCGCCATCGGCTGGCTGATGAAGTCCAGCGCCGGCGCGCGCAAAGGGGCCTTGCTGCTGATCCTGCTGACCGCCGTGGGCGGCATTGCCGCGGCGGTGTTCCAGCACGAGGTAGCGGCCAATCTGGAAAGCTGCGCCATGACCTTCGCCGACCGGACGATCACCGCGCTGAATCTTGAAGAGCGCCTGCCCTATGTCTTCATGGTCACCGCCTCCTGTGCGCAGGCAGCCGCCTACCGGTTGCTGGGCCTGCCTTACGAGGTGTGGAGTGGCTTGGTGTACGCCGTGATGGCGGTCGCGAGCTTCGTCGCGCTGCGGACGCGCTGAAAATCCGCCCCGGCTTCAATCCGCCAGCGCCGCCTTGTACGCATGCCAGCTGGCATGCCCCAGCACCGGGCCGACGACCAGCAGACCGAGGAAGGCGGGCAGCATGGCCAGCACCACCAGCACCGAGATGATGGCGCCCCAGACCAGCATGACGAGCGGCTGGGTCAGGCTGAGTTTCAGGCTGGCAAGACCGGCAGAAACGGCGTCGGTGTCGCGGTCCAGCAGCATCGGCATCGCAATCACGCTGACGCCGAAGATCAGCCCGGCAAACAGCGCGCCCACACCCAGATAGGCGACGATGAAGCCCAGGTTCTCGGGTGCCAGCAGCTTCAGCGGCGCGCCGGCAAAATCGGGCATGCCGGTGAAGCTGACCGCGAACACGATCAAGGCGGCGCGGCCCCAGATCATTTCCAGGATCAACAGCACCGCACCGAAGATGGCGATCTGCGACAGACGCCGGCGCCAGGCCGTCAGCGCATCGAGCAGGGTCGGTGTTTGCCCAAGCGCCAGCCGGCGGCTGACCTGGTAGAGCCCCAGACACAGAAAGGGCCCCGCCAACAAAAAGCCGGCGCACAGCGCCAAGGTGTAGATCGGCGCATGGGCGAACACCTGCAGCACCGCCACGCCCATCAGCATGAAGCACAGGCCAAAGAACAGGCCGATCAGCGGCGCCCGCAGAAAGTCGCGCCAGCCCGCAGCCAGCCAGCGCCAGGGGTCGGCGAGGCTCAGGGTGTTGAGCGGCGGGCCGAACGGGACGTTTTCAATCACGCGGGGGACGCGCGGCACAGGGGGCCTGTCAAGCTCA
>JBBQKT010000203.1:0-6722 GCA_038327205.1 Burkholderiales bacterium
GGGATTTTGAACATGGAATTATTTAGGCAGGCGAGGGGCTGTCATCTGCCACTGCTCCCGCGCCTCGGAGATTTGTTTGAGCCGCGATTCGAGCGCCGCTGCATCGTCTTTTTCGATCATTGCTTCCAGCGCATCGAGCGCCTGCCGGAAGCGCTGCGACTGCACCAGTACCTCGGCCTTGTTGGCCAGCAAGATATCTCGCCACACGGCGGGTTCACCAGCGGCAATACGGGTGAAGTCTCGAAAGCCAGGTCCGGCCAGGCGCAAAAAATCATTGCCCAGCGGCTGCGACGCCACCGACTGAAAAAACGCGAAGGCCAGTAAATGCGGCAAATGGCTGACCGCCGCAAAAGCCTGGTCATGGTTGACCGCGCTCATCTTCAGCACCTGCGCGCCGAGGGCCGACCAAAGATCGGTGGCGCGCTGCAGCAGCATCGGGTTGGTCTGGGGCAGGGGCGTCAAAATCACCTGGCGGCCTTGGTAAAGCGTCGCCTCTGCGTGCTGCACGCCGCCTGTTTCCTTGCCTGCAATGGGGTGGGCGGGCACAAAGGCCGGCAGTTGCTTGCCGAGCGCACGTTTGGCGGCTTCCACCACATCGCATTTGGTCGATCCCACATCCATCACCAGCACGTCGGGCATCAGGATGTGGCGGATCGACTTGAGCGTGGCTTCGGTGGCCGATACCGGCACGGCCAGCAGCACGATGTCGCTGCCCGATGCTGCCAGCAGGGCCGACTCGGCCACCACGTCGATGACGCCGAGCTTCTTGGCCATCTCGGTGGTGGACGGGCTCTTGCTGTAGCCGACCACTTGCTTGACCAGGCCCGCCTTCTTCATCGCCAGCGCAAACGAGCCGCCCATAAGGCCGCAACCGATCACGCCGAGTTGGTTGAAGACCATGGTCACGATTTCACGGGGTAGGAACCAATGACCTTGTAGAAGGCGCAGAGCTGTCGCAGTTCAGCCAGGGCCGCCGCCACATGGGGCTGCGAGGGGTGGCCGTCGAGGTCGATGTAGAAGTAATACTCCCACTGACCGGTGCGCGCCGGGCGAGATTCGAGCCGGGTCATCGACACTCCGTGCTGTTTCAGCGGCACCAGCATGTCATGCATCGCGCCGGGCTTGTTGACCACCGAGACGATCAGGCTGGTGCAATCGCGCGCCGAGGCGGGCGGCGTGGCCATCGTCTGCGGCAGGCAGATGACGGCAAAACGGGTGCGGTTGTAGGCCTCGTCCTGCACCGCGTGGGCGACGATGTGCAGGCCGAACAGGGTGGAGGCACGCTCGCTGGCCAAGGCCGCAAAGGCCGGGTTGGCGGCGGCCAGACGCGCGCCCTCGGCATTGCTCGCCACCGCGCGCCGCTCGGCATCGGGCAGGTGCTTGTTGAGCCAGTTCTGGCACTGCGCCAGTGCCTGCGGATGGGCCAGCACGGCCTCGATGCCTTCCAGCGAATTCGTCAGCCGCATCAGGTTGTGGCGGATCAGCAAGCTCACCTCACCGACCACATGGGTGGGGGTGTGCAGGAACAGATCGAGCGAGCGGGTGACCACGCCCTCGGTCATGTTCTCAACGCCGACGACGCCGTACTGCGCGCTGCCGCTGGCGGTGGCGTGAAAGACCTCGTCGAAACTGTTGCAATAAATCAGGTCGGCCGCACCACCGAAATATTCGATCGCCGCCTGTTCGCAGAACGTGCCCACCGGGCCCAGCACCGCGACCCGCTGCGGGCTTTCAAGCGCCAGGCAGGCGGACATGATCTCGCGCCAGATGGCGGCCACATGCTCTCCCTTCAGCGGGCCGGTGTTGGCGGCCTTGATTTTTTCGATCACCTGCGCCACGCGGTCGGGGCGGAAGAAGGGCGTGCCTTCCGCTCGCTTGATCTCGCCGACCTGTTCGGCCACCTTGGCACGCTGGTTCAGCGTGGCCAGCAGGGTGGCGTCGAGTCCGTCGATTTGCTGACGCAGGGCGAGCAATTCAGGAGTGGCTTGAGGCGTCGGCGGGGTTGTGGGCGGGGTTGTCGAATTAGGCATGAATGGCCTCGAATTCCTGCAAATAGTTCACCAGCGCCTGCACACCTTGCAGCGGCATCGCGTTGTAAATCGAGGCCCGCATGCCGCCAACCGATTTGTGGCCCTTCAGCTGCAGCAGACCCTGCGTCTTGGCACCGGCCAGAAATGCATCGTTGAGCGATTCATCACGCAAATAGAACGGCACATTCATGCGCGAGCGGCAGTTCGGCGCGACCCGGTTGCTGAACAGCTGGGAAGCATCGAGCGCGCCGTAAAGCAGGGCTGCCTTGTCGATATTGCGCTGCTCAATCGCCGCCACGCCGGTCTTGCCCGCGTATTCAAAGCGCTTGAGCCACTGAAACACCAGACCGGCCACATAGATCGCAAAAGTGGGCGGCGTGTTGTACATCGACTGCGCCTCGGCCACGGTCTTGAAATCGAACGCGCTGGGGCAGATGGACAGCGCATGACCGAGCAAATCGTCCCGCACGAACACCAGGGTCAGCCCGGCCGGGCCGATGTTCTTCTGCGCACCGCCAAAGGCCAGGCCCACTTTCGACCAATCGACCGGACGTGAGAGTTGGTGCGACGAGAAATCGATCACCAGCGGCGCCTCGCAGCCCAGCGCCTTCAGATCGGGCAGTGTGTGGAATTCGACGCCGTCGATCGTCTCGTTGGTGCAGACGTGGACATAGGCGGCGTCATGCCGCAATTTCCAATCACTCGGCAAGGTCGTGTAGCGGCTGGCCTCACCGTCAGCCGCGATCTGCACGTCGGCGTAGCGGCGGGCTTCCAGGGCGCTCTTCTTCGACCAGGAACCGCTGACCACCACATCGACCTTGCCCGCACGGCCAAGATTCATCGGAACGATGGCGTTTTCCGCCAGCCCGCCGCCTTGCATGAACAGAATCCGGAAATGCTCGGGCACGGCCAGCAGTTCGCGCAGATCGTGCTCCGCCGCCTCGGCAATCGACATGAACTCACGCCCGCGATGGCTCATCTCCATCACGCTCATGCCTGAGCCCTGCCAGTCGAGCATCTCGGCCGCGACTTGCTGCAAAACAGGCTCAGGCAAGGTGGCCGGGCCAGCGGAAAAATTGAACGGGCGGGCGGTCATCGGCGCGGGCGGAGGGACGAAAGTGAAAGGGGCGGAGCGGCTTACTTTTTGGCCGGGGATGCGGCTGTGGGTGCCGTCGGCGCAGCAGGTGGCGGCGGCAAGCCCAGTTGCTTGGCCAAAGTCTGTTGCAGCGCCTTGAAACGTGTATCCAGCGTGGTGCCTGTTTCAGCGAGCAATTTATCGGCCAACGACTTTTGCAGGTCGTTGCTGACTTGGTTGAACTTCTTGCTGACCGGTGATTCCAGCCAAGCCAGCAATTGCCGCAACTCGTCCTCGGTGAAGCGCTCATCCAAGATCACGCCGACGGTGCTCGGGGCCAGCTTGAGAGCGCGTTCCTTGAGCATCGGCCCGTTTTGATCAACGAACTTCTTGATCTCCGCTTCCATCGCTTTGCCGGTGGCCTCGCGCTTGTCGGCGGGCACCTGTTGCAGGGCTCCACCCGCTTGCTGCATCAGTTGCTGAAGCGGCTGTTGCAGGATGCTTCGTGACAGCACTTCCACGCCCGGTTGCTGTATCACCAGCAGCTTGGCGATCAGTTCCTTTTTGGCCGGCGATGCTGGGGCAGATGCAGCCTGGGCAAAGCCCGTGTTGCAGGCCACGGCCAGGGCGGCGGCGGCCAGGGTTTTCAAGACAGCTTTATGAGTCAAGGTCATTCCTCGGCGGCGTCGCTGGGCGCGCCGTCATCAGTGGGGTTGTCAATATCGGCGGCACCGTCGATGACGGCACCTTCGTTGGCGTCGTTCTCAACAATGCGCTGCAGGCCCGATAGCTTGGAGCCGTCGTCCAGTGCGATCAGGGTCACGCCTTGGGTGGCGCGGCCAAGTTCGCGGATTTCTGAGACTCGGGTGCGCACCAGCACGCCGCGGTCGGTGATCAACATGATCTCGTCGTCGGCATGCACCAGGGTAGCGGCCACCACACGACCATTTCGCTCGGTCTGCTGAATCGCGATCATGCCGCGCGTGCCGCGGCCATGGCGGGTGTACTCGGTGATGTTGGTGCGCTTGCCGTAGCCGTTTTCGGTAGCGGTGAGCACCGATTGCGACTCATCCTCGGCCACCAGCATGGCGATCACGCTCTGGCCTGGATCGAGCTTCATGCCGCGCACGCCGCGCGACTGTCGGCCGTGCGGTGTCACGTCTTCTTCGTCGAAGCGAACCGCCTTGCCGCCGTCACTGAACAGCATCACATCGTGCTTGCCGTCGGTCAGCGCCGCGCCAATCAGGAAGTCGCCTTCGTCCAGCACGACCGAGATGATGCCGGCCTTGCGGGGGTTGCTGAAATCGGCCAGTGGCGTCTTCTTGACGGTGCCCAGGGCGGTGGCCATGAAGATGAAATGATCTTCCGGGAAGACCCGGAACTCGCCCGTCAGCGGCAGCACGACGGTGATTTTTTCCTCGGCCTGCAGCGGGAACATATTCACGATCGGCTTGCCACGGGCGTTGCGCGAGCCCTGCGGCACCTCCCATACCTTCAACCAATAGACACGGCCCCGGTTGCTGAAGCACAGCAGCCAGTCGTGTGTGTTGGCGATAAAAAGCTGGTCAACCCAGTCGTCATCCTTGGTCTGCGTTGCCTGCTTGCCGCGGCCGCCGCGCTTTTGCGCCCGGTATTCGCTCAGCGCCTGGCTCTTGATATAGCCGGTGTGCGAAAGCGTCACGACCATGTCGGTCGGGGTGATCAGGTCCTCGGTGCCCAGCTCTTGCGCGTTGTGCTCGATCACGCTGCGACGGGCGCCGAGCTTGGTTTGGCCGAACTCCAGCTTCACCGCGACCAGCTCGTCCGTGATGATGGTGGTGACGCGGGCGGGCTTGGCCAGGATGTCGAGCAGATCGGCGATCTGAGCCATTACCTCTTTGTATTCGCCAACGATCTTGTCCTGCTCCAGGCCGGTCAGGCGCTGCAGACGCATCTGCAAAATCTCGCCCGCCTGGTCGTCCGACAGCCGGTACAGGCCGTCGGTCTGCATGCCGTACATCATCGGCAAGCCTTCCGGGCGGAAGGCATTGCGGCCGCCCGGCGTGTCGCCCTCGGCGCGAACCAGCATCTCGCGCACCAAGGACGAATCCCAGCTCTTGGCCATCAAGGCGGCCTTGGCAACCGGTGGGGTCGGTGAGGTCTTGATCGTCTCGATGAACTCGTCGATGTTCGCCAGCGCGACGGCCAGACCTTCCAGCACATGGCCGCGTTCGCGCGCCTTGCGCAGCTCGAACACCGTGCGCCGTGTCACCACCTCGCGGCGGTGCTCCAGGAACACAACAATCAACTCTTTCAGATTGCACAGCTTGGGCTGACCATCGATCAGCGCAATCATGTTCATGCCGAAGCTGTCCTGCAGCTGCGTCTGCTTGTACAGATTGTTCAGCACCACCTCGGGCACTTCACCGCGCTTCAGGTCAATCACCACCCGCATGCCGGACTTGTCGCTCTCGTCCTGAATGTGGCTGATGCCTTCGATCTTTTTCTCGTTGACCAACTCGGCGATGCGCTCGAGCAGGGTCTTCTTGTTGACCTGAAACGGGATCTCGTCAACGATGATCGATTGACGCGCGCCCTTGTCGATGTCCTCGAAGTGCACCTTGGCGCGCATCACCACGCGGCCACGGCCGGTACGGTAGCCATCGCGCACGCCCTGCAGGCCGTAAATGATGCCCGCAGTGGGGAAGTCCGGGGCCGGAACGATCTCCATCAACTCGTCGATGGTGACGTCCGGGTTTTTCAGCGCGTGCAGGCAGGCGTCCACCACCTCGTTGAGGTTGTGCGGCGGAATGTTGGTCGCCATGCCCACCGCGATGCCTGACGAGCCATTGACCAGTAGATTAGGAAAACGCGCCGGCAACACCAGCGGCTCGCGCTCGCTGCCGTCGTAATTGGGCCCGAAATCGACGGTTTCCTTGTCGATGTCGGCCAACATTTCATGGGCGATTTTGGCCAGGCGGATTTCGGTATATCGCATGGCTGCGGCGTTGTCGCCGTCCACCGAGCCGAAATTACCTTGGCCATCCACCAACATATGGCGCAGCGAAAAATCCTGCGCCATTCGCACGATGGTGTCGTAAACGGCGGTGTCGCCATGCGGGTGATATTTACCGATCACGTCGCCAACGATACGAGCCGACTTTTTATAAGGCCGGTTCCAATCGTTGTTCAACACATGCATCGCGAACAACACGCGGCGGTGCACCGGCTTGAGGCCATCTCGAGCATCAGGAAGGGCGCGGCCCACGATCACGCTCATCGCGTAATCGAGGTACGAACGCCGCATCTCCTCTTCCAAGCTGATGGGCAGTGTTTCCTTGGCGAACTGGGTCATGCGCGGGGCGCGGCTCACGCCATTTACGACGGGCCTGCTTCATTTGGAGTGGAAGTTGGATTCTAAGGGTGGTGCAGCTGTAGCAGCAGCGCAACAGTGCCCGTCCCTTAAGCGATGAGCGTCGCCACAATGCGAAAGTCTTGAAGCCCTATGGCACAATCTTTTAGTCCCTAGGAGAAACCCGTACTGCGGGCTATTTCTAAGGTTTTTAGTCAAGCACTATCGGACATTCGCAGGGCAACTGCGGCATCCCTTGAGAGGAGAATCATGAAGAAATTGAATC
>JBBQKT010000204.1:0-6593 GCA_038327205.1 Burkholderiales bacterium
CGCCTTGTCGGCCTGCGCATGTTGGTCGAGTGCCTGAGCCGGAAGTCGAGCATTGCTGCAGGCCTGCCGGGCCAGGGCCCGGTTGCGCGCTGCAGCGACCCGCTCGGCCACCACGGCGCTGCGCTCCCCGTCCGCCGCGGCTGCGAGCGCGGCGGGCGCGATGACGGGCACCTCGATCAACAAATCAAGCCGGTCCAGAAACGGTCCGCTGAGCCGACCTTGATAGCGCGCCACCGCATCCGGTGTGCAGCGGCAGGCGCGCAGCGGGTTGCCCAGGTGGCCACAGGGGCAGGGGTTCATCGCCGCGATCAGCTGAAATCGCGCCGGGAACTCGGCCTGCCTTGCCGCCCGCGAGATCAGGATGCGGCCGGTTTCCATGGGCTCGCGCAGTGCCTCCAGCGCCGCCCGACTGAATTCCGGCAACTCGTCTAAAAAAAGAACGCCGTGCTGCGCCAGCGAAATTTCGCCCGGCCGGGGTGGCGAGCCGCCACCCACCAGAGCCACGCTCGACGCGCTGTGATGCGGGCTGCGCAGCACCCGCTGCCCCCAGCGCGCCACGTCGAACTGCCCCGCCAGGCTCAGCACCGCTGCCGATTCGAGCGCGGCGTCATCGTCCAGCGGCGGCAGCAGCCCGGCCAGGCGCTGGGCCAGCATCGATTTGCCGGTGCCGGGTGGGCCGACAAACAGCAGTGAATGTTCACCCGCTGCGGCAATCTCAAGCGCCCGCTTGGCACCGGCTTGGCCCTTGATGTCGCGCAGGTCGGGCAGCTCGGGGGGGTCTTGGCGTGGCAGTGGCGCCGCGCGGCTCAGCGCTTGATCGCTGCCGACCACCAAGGCGGCCACCAGATCCAGCAAATGTGCTGCGCGGTAGACCGGCACGCCGTCCACCAGGGCTGCTTCGGCAGCGCTCGCTTCGGGCAAGACCAGGCGACGGGTGCTGCCCTCTTTGCGCAGCGCCAAGCTCATTGCCAGCGCGCCGCGTACCGGCCGCAACTCGCCGCCCAGCGACAACTCGCCCGCGCATTCCAGCCCGTCCAGGCGCGCTGCATCGATTTGCCCGCTGGCCGCCAGCAGGCCCAGGGCGATCGGCAGGTCGAAGCGCCCACCTTCTTTGGGCAGCTCGGCCGGTGCCAGGTTGACGATAATTTTCTTGTTATGCGGGAAGGCGAGGCCGCAGTTGAGCAGGGCAGCGCGCACCCGCTCGCGCGACTCCTTGACCTCGGTCTCGGCCAAGCCGACCAGAATGAAAGAAGGCAGGCCGTTGGCCAGATGGACCTCGACACGAACCGCAGCGGCCGACAAACCATCGAGGGCACGGCTGTGAACGATGGCCAATGACACGGGCATTCTCCCAAGCGAAATGTCTCGGGATTGTGCATGGCAGCGCGCGCAGCCGGAGATTCAGATTCGCACCAACAATGTGCTTGCTTCATGCTGGTGCGCCAAGCAATTGCGCCTTAAGTTGGTGCAAAACACGGTGCAGTAGCGCGGGTTCACCACCAACGCCACGGTTTGTTGTCCAGGGGCGGCCCAAATTAGGGCTTGGCACGGAAGCTGCAATGCTTTGCTGAGTGTTCCAGTAGCCATTCCCAATCGAAGGAGTTCCCCCGATGAAGCCGATTTTTGCAGCCCTTGCCCTCGCCGTGACTGCAGCCGTTTCGCTGCCCGCCTTTGCTGCCGATGAGCCCGCCGCAGCAGCGCCGGCCGCGTCTCCGTTGACCTTCAATATCAGCCTGATCAGTGATTACCGTTATCGCGGTATTTCGCAGACCCGCCTGAAGCCGGCGTTGCAAGGCGGCGCCGATTTCGACTTTGGCAATGGCTTTTACATGGGCACTTGGGCCTCGACGATCAAATGGATCAAGGATGGCGGCGGCGATTCTGATGTCGAAATTGACCTCTACGGCGGTTACAAGACCGAAATTTCACCCGGCCTGACACTGGACGTGGGTCTGCTGCAATACATCTACCCAAGCCACAAGTTGGCTACCAGTCCGGACACCCTGGAGGTTTACGGCGCTTTGACTTTTGGCCCCGTGACGGCCAAGTACTCGCACAGCACGAGCAATCTGTTCGGTTTTTCCGACAGCAAGGGCAGCAGCTATTTCGATGTATCCGCTAGCTTTGACATCGGCAACGGCTTCACGTTGGTGCCGCACATCGGCCACCAGACCGTCAAGCGCAGCAGCCTTTACTCGTACACCGATTACTCGGTTGGCGTGACCAAGGACTACGCCGGCTTCACCTTCGGCGGCGCGATCGTCGGCACGGACACCAAGGAATATGTCGGTGCTGGTAAAAATTTGGGCAAGACCACCTTGGTTGTGTCCATGAAAAAAGCTTTCTGAACGATTTCAGTACGAGGAGCCAGCCATGAAATTAATCACCGCCATCATCAAGCCGTTCAAGCTTGACGAAGTGCGTGAAGCCCTCAGCGCCATTGGCGTGCAGGGGCTGACCGTCACCGAAGTCAAAGGTTTCGGCCGCCAAAAAGGCCATACCGAGTTGTACCGTGGCGCCGAATACGTCGTGGATTTTTTGCCCAAAGTGAAGATCGAAGCGGCGGTGGCCGATGACATGGTGGACCGCGTGATCGAGGCCATCGAGACGGCTGCCCGCACCGGCAAGATCGGCGACGGCAAGATTTTTGTCTCGACGCTCGACCAGGTCGTGCGCATTCGCACCGGCGAAACAGGGCAAGACGCGCTCTGACCCCACGTCACTCGAACAAAACAATCCGTTGGAGAAACCAATGAAGAAACTTCTCGCTTGTCTGGCGCTGGCTGCTGCGGTTTTCGCACCGGCCGCCTGGGCACAAGACCCGGCTGCCTCGGCCGTGGCTTCGGTGGCTACAGCCGCCTCGGCTGTGATGGACGCAGCATCTGACGCTATGGCGCCTGTCGCTCCTGTTGGTTCAGCGGCTTCTGCTGCTGCAGCCCCGGCGGATGCCGCTTCCGCCCCCGTGCTGGTGCCCAACAAGGGCGACACCACCTGGATGATGCTGTCCACCCTGCTGGTCATCATGATGACCGTGCCGGGTCTGGCGCTGTTCTACGGCGGCCTCGTGCGCAGCAAGAACATGTTGTCGGTGCTGATGCAGGTGATGGTCGCGTTCTCGATGATCGTCGTGCTGTGGGTCGTCTACGGCTACAGCCTGGCTTTCACCGAAGGCAATCAGTTCATCGGTGGCACTGACCGGCTGATGATGAAGGGCATTTGGGACAACGTCGCAGGCACTTTTGCAAATGCGGCGACGTTCAGCAAGGGTGTGGTCATTCCTGAGATGGTGTTTGCGGCCTTCCAGGCGACCTTTGCCGGCATCACCGCCTGCTTGATCGTTGGCGCGTTTGCGGAGCGTATGAAGTTCTCGGCCGTCCTGATGTTCCTGGCCCTGTGGTTCACCTTCAGCTACCTGCCGATTGCCCACATGGTCTGGTTCTGGGCGGGTCCAGATGCCTACACCAGCGCGGCTGTGATGGACAAGGTCAACAGCAGCGCCGGCATGATCTGGCAGTGGGGTGCGCTGGACTTCGCGGGCGGCACGGTGGTGCACATCAATGCCGCTGTGGCGGGCTTGGTCGGTGCCTATATGGTCGGCAAGCGGATCGGCTACGGTAAGGAATCGTTCACGCCGCACAGCCTGACCTTGACGATGGTCGGCGCCTCGATGTTGTGGGTGGGTTGGTTCGGCTTCAATGCCGGTTCCGCCCTGGAAGCCAACGGCTTCGCTGCGCTGGCCTTCATCAACACCTTTGTTGCCACGGCAGCCGCCGTGTTGGCCTGGTGTGTCGGTGAAGCGCTGCTCAAGGGCAAGGCGTCGATGTTGGGTGCGGCTTCGGGCGCCGTGGCAGGTCTGGTGGCGATCACGCCGGCAGCCGGCAACGTCGGTATCGGCGGCGGTCTGGTGATCGGTGTTGTGGCCGGCTTTGCCTGCCTGTGGGGTGTTTCGGGCCTGAAGAAGATGTTGGGCGCGGATGACTCGCTCGACGTCTTTGGTGTGCACGGCGTCGGCGGCATCGTCGGTGCGCTGCTCACCGGTGTCTTCAACTCCCCATCCCTGGGTGGCCCAAGCACGGTGGCCGACTGGGTCACAGTCGGAATGACCGCGCCAGAAGCCTATTCGATCGCTGGCCAGGTCTGGATTCAGGCCAAGGCGGTTGCCGTGACGGTGGTTTGGTCGGGCGTGGTCTCGGTGGTTGCCTACAAGATCGTTGACCTGGTGATCGGTCTGCGGGTCAGCGAAGACGCTGAGCGCGAAGGCTTGGACATCACCTCGCACGGCGAGACGGCTTATCACAAGTAATTCGCTGCGTTTTTGAACTCGGAGCCGCCAGAGTTGAACTCTGGCGGCTCTTTTCATTGGCCGGCCCGTCCCCATCTTTAGAATCGAAATCTAAATCAGCCCGAGCGCCGAATCCATGGTCCCCCATCTCACTACTGCCCTGAACGGTCCCATCAACGAACTGGAGGCACGCATCCTGGAGTCGATGCCGGCCATCGAACGCTGGTTCCGACTCGAATGGATGGAACACACGCCGCCGTTCTACACCTCGGTGGACGTGCGCAATGCGGGCTTCAAGCTGGCGCCGGTGGACACCAATCTGTTCCCCGGCGGCTTCAACAACCTGACCACGGCGATGCTGCCGCTGGCTGTGCAGGCGGCGATGGCCTCGATCGAGAAAATCTGCCCCGAGGCCAAGAACCTGCTGCTGATCCCCGAGCGGCAGACGCACAACAGCTTCTACCTGAGCAGCGTTGCCACCCTCGTGCGCATCTTCACGCAAGCCGGCTTGAATGTGCGTCTGGGCAGCCTTGACCCAGCCGTCACCGCGCCAACGCCGCTGACCCTGGCTGACGGCAGCAGCCTGACCGTTGAACCGTTGATCCGCACGCGGGGTCGGCTCGGCCTCAAGGACTTCGACCCCTGCACCATCTTGCTCAACAGCGAGTTGTCGGCGGGCGTGCCAGGCGTGCTGGAGGGCCTGCATGAGCAGTACCTGCTGCCGCCGCTGCACGCCGGTTGGTCGGTGCGGCGCAAGCACCAGCATTTCCGCGCTTACGAGGAGGTGGCGAAGAAATTCGCCAAGTTGCTGGGCATGGATCCCTGGCTCATCAACCCGATGTTTTCAGGCGTGGCCTCGATGAGCGTGCAGGGCGAAGGCGGCCTGGAGAATGTGCAGACGCAGACCGACGCCTTGTTGGTCAAGCTGCGCCGCAAATACAAAGAGTTCGGCATCCAGGAAAAGCCTTTCGTGGTCGTCAAGTCCGACGCGGGCGACGATATGGGCCAGCTGATGAGCGTGCGTGACGCCAAAGACCTGCCCGAGTTGCTGACCCGCCGCTCCGGCCCGCCCCTGGGCGAGGTCATGATTCAAGAGGGTGTGCCCACGCACGAGCGGGTCAATTCAGCAGTGGCCGAGCCGGTCGTTTACATGATTGACCGGTACGTGGTGGGCGGCTTCTACCGCGTTCATGCCGAGCGCGGCCGTGACGAAAGCCTCAGTGCGCCGGGTGCCAGCTTCGTGCCCCTGGCCTTTGCTGAATCGTCCCACCTGCCCCGCCCCGGCGAGCGGCCGGGTGCCAGTGCACCGAACCGGTTTTACATGTACGGCGTGATCGCACGGCTGGCCATGCTGGCGGCGAGCTACGAGTTGGAAGTGACGGATCCAGAGGCGGAAGTCTACTGAGCGGGTTTCGAAGGGTTTGGCGGGGCAGAATAGCGCCTTTACATCAAACGGCCTCTCGGCCGTCTCAAACCCAGTGAGTTCAGCACACGCGGCCCGCAGCCCTTCGGCAATGGCAGGCCTGACCCTTGGCGCGCTGGGAGTCGTCTATGGCGACATCGGCACCAGTCCGCTCTATGCGCTGAAGGAAGTTTTCCACGGCGGCCATGTCGCCACGACGCCCGACAACATCCTCGGCGTGCTTTCGCTGATCTTTTGGACGATGACCATCATCGTCTCGCTGAAGTACGTGCTGCTGATCCTGCGCGCCGACAACAACGGCGAGGGTGGCCTGATCGCCATGCTGGCGCTGGCCACCAATGCGGTCAACGACAAGCCGCAGTTGCGACGCGTGCTGATGCTGGTAGGCCTGTTCGGCACGGCGATTTTTTATGGCGACGCCGTGATCACCCCGGCGATGACGGTGCTGGGCGCCGTTGAGGGCATCGATGTTTATGCGCCCCGCTTCCACGAGGTTATCTTGCCGCTGACCTTGATCGTGCTGGCTGGGCTGTTCGCCGTGCAGCGCCTGGGCACCACCGGCATCGGCAAGGCATTCGGGCCGGTGATGCTGGTCTGGTTTATCTCGCTGGCAGTGCTGGGGGTGCCTCACATCATTGAGAACCCGCATGTGCTGGTGGCGATCAACCCGATGTTTGCGGCGGCGTTCTGCATCGCCAATCCACTGGTGTCTTTTATCGCGTTGGGTGCCGTGGTGCTGGTGGTGACCGGCGGCGAGGCGCTTTACGCCGATCTGGGCCACTTCGGTAAAAAACCAATCCGGCTGGCTTGGTATTGCGTCGTGATGCCAGCCCTGGTGCTGAACTATTTTGGCCAGGGAGCGATGCTGCTCGACCACCCGGAGGCGGT
>JBBQKT010000205.1:0-6510 GCA_038327205.1 Burkholderiales bacterium
GATGGTATCATCCGACCCGATCAAAGCGCCCGCCACGGGCGCTTTTGCGTAGATAAATCAAGGGCTTACGAAGTTTCCCCGCGTCCATGCGTCTGAATTCGATCAAGCTTTCCGGCTTCAAATCCTTTGCCGACCCGACGGTGTTCCAACTGCCCGGCCAATTGGTCGGCGTGGTGGGGCCGAATGGCTGTGGCAAGTCGAACATCATGGATGCGGTGCGCTGGGTGCTGGGCGAAAGCAAGGCGTCGGAGCTGCGCGGCGAGTCGATGCAGGACGTGATCTTCAATGGCTCGGGCAACCGCAAGCCGGCCAGCCGCGCCAGCGTCGAGCTGGTGTTCGCCAACGAAGACGGCCGGGCAGGGGGCTCGTGGAACCGCTTCACCGAAATCGCTGTCAAGCGCCTGCTGACCCGCGACGGGGCCAGCAGCTACTTCATCAACAACCAGGTCGTGCGCCGCCGCGATGTGCAGGATGTGTTCCTGGGGACAGGCTTAGGGCCTCGGGCTTACGCCATCATTGGCCAGGGCACGATCAGCCGCATCATCGAGAGCAAGCCCGAAGAGATGCGCATGTTTCTGGAGGAAGCCGCCGGCGTCTCCAAGTACAAGGAGCGCCGCCGCGAGACCGAGAACCGGCTCAAGGACACGCGCGAAAACATGACCCGCGTGGACGACATCCTGCGCGAGCTGAACGCGAATCTCGAAAAGCTCGAAAAGCAGGCCGAGGTAGCGGCCACTTACCGAGGCTTGCAGGACAGCGGCACGCTGAAGCTGCATCAACTGTGGTTTCTGAAGCACCGCGATGCGACGGCCGAGCAGGGCCGCGTGCAGGGTGACACGTTGCAAGCCACCAACGCACTTGAATCACGGCTGGCCGAGCTGCGCCAGGTCGAGGCCGAGCTGGAAACCGTTCGCCAGGCGCATTACGCGACGGGCGATGAGCTGCACGCCAGCCAGGGCCGCTATGCCGAGGCGAATCTGGAGGTCAGTCGGCTCGAAGAGCGTATCCGCTATGTGGTCGAGGGTCGCAAGCGGGCCGAGCTGCGGTTGGCTGAACTGACGCAGCAGAACGAACAGTGGACCGACCGATCCGCCCATGCGCAGGACGAGCTGGAAACCATCGCCGTGCAGATCGCCGATGGCGAGGAGCAAAGCGAAATCCTCGCCGCGCAGGCCGAGGATCAGGCAGCCCTGGTGCCAACGGTTGAAGAGTCGGTGCGCACGGCGCAAGGCGCGGCCAACACCCAGCGCGCCCTGGTCACCCAGGTGCAGCAGCAGATCCAGGTGCTGGCCGCCGAGAGCCGCAACATCGACGAGCAATCGCGCAGCCTGCGTGGCCGCCGCGAGCGACTGTCCAGCGAGCGCCAAGGCCTGGTGGCGCCCGACGCTGAAAAGCTCGCCGCGCTGAAGGATGAAAGCGGCGCCGCCGATGAGCTCAGTGCGGTGGCCCAGCATCGGCTGCACGAAGCCCAGGAGGCGCTGCCCCAGCTCGACGAGACGCGCCGCGCCACCCAGGCCGACACCAATCAGCAACTGTCCAAGCAGGCCGACCTGTCCGCTCGCCTGGATGCCTTGCGCGCGCTGCAAGAAAAAGTGCAGACGGAGGGCAAATTGAAGCCCTGGCTATCCCGCCACGGCCTCGACGGTCTGGCCGGTTTGTGGACGCGGCTGCACATCGAGCAGGGCTGGGAAAACGCGTTGGAAGCGGCGCTGCGCGAGCGCATGGGCGCGCTGGCTGTCGGTCGCTTGGAGACGGTACAGCCCTTTGTGCAAGACCCGCCACCGGCTCGGCTGGCCTTTTATTCAATGCCTGCTGCCTCGCTGGCGAACACGCATGAAACGCTGGACAGGCTGAGCGACTTGTTGCGCCTGGACGACGCCGGGCTGAAGTCGCTGCTGAACGACTGGCTGGAAGGCGTTTACACCGCGCCGTCGCTGGACGCGGCGCTGGTCAACCGGTCCAAGCTGACGCACGGCGAGGTCATCATGACGGCCGCCGGCCATGCGGTCAGCCAGTTCGCGGTGAGCTTTTATGCGCCCGATTCGGAGCAGGCCGGCCTGCTGGCGCGTGCGCAGGAAATTGAGCATCTGGTGCTCGAATTGCGCGCCCAAATCTTGATTGCCGACGATGCCAAAACCCGGCTGGTCCGCGCCGAGGCGGGCTACACCGAGGCTTCGCAAAACATGGTCGGTCTGCGCCGCGAGGCGGCGGAAACGCAGACGCGCGCGCACCAATTGCAGGTCGATTTGCTGCGGCTGACGCAGCAGACCGAGGCGGCATTGAGCCGCCGCACCCAGCTCGACGGCGAGCTGTTCGAGATCGACGGGCAGGGCGACGATTTGCAAGAGCGGCGGGCCATCGGCGAGGCGCGGTTTGAAGAGCTGGACGAGCAATTGGCCACGACGCAGGAGCGCCATGCCGAGCTGGACGACGCGGTGATTGCCGCCGAGCGCAGGCTGGCCGAGGCGCGCGAGCAGTTGCGTGCGCTGGAGCGCCGCGCACAGGAGGCGCAGTTTGGTGCCCGCGCACTGGCCGCTCGCCGCGGCGAGCTGCAGCGCGCGATTGAAACTGCGGTGCAACAAGTGCAAGCCAATGCCGCCGCTGCCGCCAATTTGCAGCACGAGCTGGACACCTTCAACGATGCCGCCGCGCAGGCTGGCCTGCAAGACGCGCTGGCGCTCAAGCTGGAACGCGAGCAGGCCTTGGCGGCAGTGCGCAGCGGCTATGACGACCTGACCCAGCGCCTGCGCCAGGCGGACGAGCAACGGATGACCTTCGAGCGCAGCCTCGACCCGCTGCGCGAGCGCATTACCCAGTTGCAGCTGGAAGCGCAGGCCGCGCAATTGGGCGGGGCGCAGTATCTGGAGCAGCTGACAGCGGCCGCCGTGGACATGGACGCGCTGGCTGCAGGCATCGAGACCGGGCAGGTCAAGCTCTACGGCCTGCAGGGCGAGATTGACCGCATCACCCGCGAGATTGCGGCGCTGGGCGCGGTCAATCTGGCGGCGCTGGATGAACTGACCGCCTCACGCGAACGCAAGGGCTTTCTTGACGCGCAGTGCGCCGATCTGATGTCGGCGATGCAGACCTTGGAGGACGCGATCCACAAGATCGATCTGGAAACCCGCGATCTGCTGGGTGCCACCTTCGAGCAGGTCAATATGCATTTTGGCCGCATGTTCCCGGTGCTGTTTGGCGGCGGCCAGGCCAAGCTGGTGATGACCGGCGACGAAATTCTCGACGCCGGCATCCAGGTGATGGCCCAGCCGCCGGGCAAGAAAAACAGCACGATTCATCTGCTTTCCGGAGGTGAAAAAGCGCTCACCGCCATCGCCCTGGTGTTCGCCATCTTTCAGCTCAACCCGGCCCCGTTCTGCCTGCTCGACGAGGTGGACGCGCCGCTGGACGACGCCAACACCGAGCGTTATGCCAAGCTGGTGGCCGAGATGAGCGCCGGCACGCAGTTCCTCTTCATCTCACACAACAAGATCGCAATGGAAATGGCTGAACAACTGATTGGGGTGACGATGCAGGAGCAGGGTGTGTCGCGCATCGTCGCGGTGGACATGGACCGGGCGCTGGCGATGGCGGAGGCCGTATGACCTTGACCACGTTGCTGGCGATTTTGGGCGGCATTGTGCTGGCCGCCGTCATCGCCCACGGTGCCTGGACCGCCCGCAAAGCCGGGCCGCGCCGGGCCGATCCGCAGATCGAGCCGCAGATGGATGGCCACCCTGGCTTGGAGCCCGTCATCGGCACGACGCAGGCAATGGACGAGACGATGCCTGCCGTCGTCAACCGTGCGCCTCGCAAGCCGTCAGCCCGTATCGACGCCCTGATCGACGCGATTGCCACCCTGACGCTCGACGCGCCGATCAGCGGCGAAATGGCCTTGTCGCATCTGCCGACCAGCCGCCGCGCGGGCACGAAACCTTTTCATATCGAAGGTCTGAATACCGAGACCGGCGAGTGGGAGCTGCCCGTCATAAATCCGACCGGCCAGCGTTACGGCGAGTTCCAGGCTGCCGTGCAGATGGCCAACCGCAGCGGTGCGCTGAACGAAATCGAGTATTCGGAGTTTGTTCAAAAGGTGCAGGCCTTTGCCGAAGGCATCGGTGCATTTGCGCAGTTCCCCGACATGCTGGACGTGGTGGCCCGCGCCCGCGAACTGGATCAATTCGCCAGCGAGCACGACGCCCAACTGGCCGTGGTCTTGCGTCCGCATGCGGCCGCGTGGACCCTGGGCTATGTTCAGCAGATCGCGGGCCGCCACGGCTTTGTGCCGGGCGCCTTGCCCGGCCGCCTGGTGCTGCCGTCCAGCGAGGAGGGCGCGCCGCCGCTGCTGTCCCTGAGCTTCGAGCCGCAGGCCGCGCTGGCCGAAAACCCGCAGCAGTCCTCGCTGCGAGAACTGTCGCTGGCGCTTGATGTGCCGCAAACGCCCGAGTCGCTGGAGCCTTTTGCCGCCTGGCAGGAAGCCGCCCGCGGCTTGTCTCGTGACATCGAGGCCGACATCTGTGACGACCGGGGTCAGATCTTGAATCTGCACGCCTTTGCGTCGATTGGGATGGAGCTGCTGACGCTCTACCGCGCGCTCGCTTCGCGCGATCTGGCGGCGGGCAGCTTGGCGGCGAGGCGCTTGTTCAGCTGAGGTCGGTGGGTCGCGGACGGCTGACCTGAGCCGCAGCCAAGGCCGCCTCGGTACTTCGTCACCTGCCACTGCTGCCGTGCTGGGTGTAGCACCAGCGGCTACTTTGATCGAAGTCAAGTCGGCTCCGGCCGGGCTTGTCCATGATCGAGCGGCGCTAAAAGAACTTGTCAACGGCGAAAAGTTGCGCCCACGAGTTCGCCAACGTCGATCACAGGAGAAGCAAATGTCCATGATGAAAGCCGCCATATTCGTCGAACCTGGCCGTATCGAGATCGCCGACAAACCCATGCCCGAGGTGGGCCCGCTGGATGCTTTGATGCGGGTGACCACCACCACCATCTGCGGCACCGATGTGCACATCCTCAAGGGCGAATACCCGGTGGCCCGGGGGCTGACCATCGGCCATGAGCCGGTGGGGGTGATCGAGAAACTCGGCTCGGCAGTGACCGGTTATCACGAAGGGCAGCGCGTCATCGCGGGTGCTATCACCCCGAGTGGCTGGAGCAATGCCTGCCTGTGCGGCCAGAGCTCGCAGGACGGTGCCGGCACGCCTCACGGTTTCAAGGCCATGGGCGGCTGGAAGTTCGGCAACACCATCGACGGCTGCCAGGCCGAATACGTGCTGGTGCCCGACGCCATGGCCAACCTGGCGCCGGTGCCCGATGGGCTGAGCGATGAGCAGGTGTTGATGTGCCCGGACATCATGTCCACCGGCTTCAGCGGCGCCGAGCGTGCGGGCATTCGCATCGGTGATGTGGTGGCGGTGTTCGCGCAGGGGCCGATTGGCCTGTGCGCGGTGGCGGGCGCCAAGCTCAGCGGCGCCAGCGTGGTCATCGGCGTGGACCGCTTGCCCGACCGGCTGGCGATGTCCGGCAGGATGGGGGCCGACCATGTGGTGGACAGCAGCAAGGTTGATCCGGTTGAGGAGATCCTGCGCCTGACCGGTGGGCGCGGCGTCGATGTCGCCATCGAGGCGCTCGGCACCCAAGCCACGTTCGAGGCCGCGCTTCGCGTGCTGCGTCCCGGCGGCACCCTGTCGAGCCTGGGCGTGTATTCGACCGATCTGAAGATTCCGCTGGGCGCCTTTGCCGCCGGCCTCGGTGACCATCGCATCATCACGTCGCTGTGCCCGGGTGGCAAAGAGCGCATGCGCAGGCTGATGTCGGTCATCGAGGGTGGCCGCGTCGACCTCGGCGCCATGGTGACGCACCGTTTCAAGCTCGACGACATCGAGGCCGCCTACGACCTGTTCAGCCATCAGCGCGATGGCGTGCTCAAGGTTGCCTTGACGCCATGAGCACGGATCAATTCAAGGCGCTGCCGTAACCGCCTGGGGTGCGTGGTCCAGGTCGGGCCGCTTGCACGGATCAACATGCGTCATCAGGTTGAGCACGCGGTGGCGTTGCAAAACGCGCTGTCGTGCCGCAACCGCGATGTCATGCCCGGCTTCGACGGTGATGGCTGCATCCACCTCAATATGCGCGTCAACAACGATCATGTCGCCCATCTTGCGGGTGCGCACATCGTGCACATTGCTCACGCCCGGGGTGTCCATCAGGGTCTTGCGGATGGCGGCGACCTCCTGCTCGTCCACCGCCCGGTCCATCAAGTCATGCAGTGCGTCCCAGCCGAATCCCCAGCCCATCTTGGCAACCATGAAGCCGACGATCAGGGCGGCAATCGGGTCGAGGATGGGGTAGCCGGCCAGGTTGCCGATGATGCCCAGGCCAACGACCAACGAGGAAGCGGCGTCGGACCGGGCATGCCAGGCATTGGCCACCAGCATGCTCGACTTCACCCGCTTGGCTACCGACAGCATGTAGCGGAACAGCAGCTCCTTGGCCACCAACGCGCCACCGGCG
>JBBQKT010000206.1:0-6473 GCA_038327205.1 Burkholderiales bacterium
CAGCCAGATCAGGCCGCGCCGCAGGGTCGGCTTCTCGGGCGCGGCGGATTCGAGCAGCAGGCCGACCGCCGCCCACTGCGAGGTCTTGTTGATCACGGCGTCAGAGCGCATCGATGCTGGCTTCCAGTTGTTGATAGCGCCATTGCGCCGCGTACCAGCCGCCGTCCACTTCGAGCAACTCGGCGTGCGTGCCCTGCTCGGTGATGCGGCCGCCGCGCAGCACGGCGATGTGGTCGGCGTCCACCACGGCGCTGAGCCGGTGGCTGACGATGATGACGCTGCGCTCTGGCCGGGCCGCTCTCAGCTCGCGCAGGTGGTCGAGGATCAAAGTTTCGGTGCTGGTGTCCACGGCCGACAGCGCATCGTCGAGCAACAGGATCGGGGCATCGGGTCTGTTGACCCCCACGTCGCTTGTCAGCTCCTGCCCCCCGAGGGGGCGCGGCAAAGCTTGGGGCGGCCCAGCGCTTTGACCGAGCAGCGCGCGGGCGATGGCCACACGCTGCCGCTGGCCGCCCGACAAGGTCACGCCGCGCTCACCCACCTCGGTGTCATAGCCCTGGGGCAGGCCCGCAATCTCTTCGTCGATGGCAGCGAGGCGGGCGGCGTTTTCGATCTCGGCGCGGCTCGCATCGGGCCGGGCCAGCGCGATGTTTTCGGCGATCGTGGCCGAGAACAGGAAGGGTTCCTGCGGCACCCAGGCGATCGCCGCCCGCAGCGCCGCCAGGCGCACTGCGGGCAGGGCGATGCGGTTCACATTGATACCGCCCGCGTCCGGTTCGAATTGCCGCAACAGCAGCCGGATCAAGGTCGATTTGCCCGAGCCGGTCGGCCCGACCAGCCCCAAAGTCTGGCCCGGCTTCAGCACCAGATTGACGCCAGCGACGGCAGCGCGCTGCGCCTCCGGATAGCTAAAGCTGACCTGCTCAAAACGAATCTCGGCAGGCTCGGGCATGTCGGCCTTTCCTTCGTCCGTGAGACTCAAGGGCGCATCCAAAACCGGGGCCAGCCGCTCCCAAGCCGCCCGCCCACGCTCCAGCAGGGACAGCACCCAACCGGCCGCAAACATCGGCCAGATCAGCTGGCCCAAATACATCGTGAATGCGGTCAATTGGCCCAGGGTCAGCTGCTGTTGCGCGACCAAATAGCCGCCCAGGCCCAGCGCGATGGCCACCGCCGTGCTGAGCGTCATGCCCACCGCCGGCTCATAAGCCGCCTCCCAGCGCTGCGCCCGGTAGCTCGCCTCGGCCGCGCTGGCCGCCAACTCGCTGAACTGCTGCGAATTCCGCTCGACCAGACCCAGCGCCCGCACCGTGCGCACGCTGGACAGGCCCTCTTGCGCATGGTGGTTCAGCCCCGAAAACCGGCTCAGTGAGCTTTGCCAGGCGAGGTGGACATGGTCGGAAATTTTCCAGAACGCAATCGCCATCAGCGGGAACGGGATCAGCGCCGCCAACCCCAGCCGCCAGTCGATGCCAATGGTCATCATCAGCAGCACCAGCAGCAGGGTCAGCGAGCCATCAAAGGCGGCCAGCATCGCCTCGCCCGCGGCCATCTCGACCGCGTCGATGTCGTTGGTCGCCAGCGCCATCAAGTCGCCGGTGCGCTTGGCCTGGAAGTAGCGCGGGCCTTGCAGCGACAGCCGCGCATAGAGCCGGGTGCGCAGCTCCTGCCCGAGCCGGTAAGCGGCAGCAAACAGGGCCAGCCGCCAGCCGACCCGCAGCAGATAAATCGCCACGCCGGCACCGACCAGCCGGCCCAGTTCCAGCAGCAGCGGTCGGCCTTGCAAAGTGCCCGCCACCAGGCCGTCAACGATATGGCCGACCTGGCGCGGGATCCACACGGTCAGCAGCGCGATGCAGGCCAGCATCAGCGCGGCCGAGCCGTAGGCGCGCCAGTGCTGGCGCATGAAACGGGCGAGGGTTTGGGTCAGTGTCATGGCGTCTTGGGTTTAGAGATCAGCCAAAGCCCGGCGAAGGTCAGCGCGCCATTGAGCAGCAGCAATTCAAGCCCGATTTCATAGCGGCCGAACAGCGCTTGCTGCTGGCTGTCGATCAGCCAGCAAAGGAGCGGCGCGGTGATGGCGATAAGGGGCACGGCACGGTCATCCGGCTGCCGCGTCGTCAGCACGCCAAAAGCGAACAGGCCCAAGAGCGGGCCATAGGTGTAGCCCGCCAGCTTCAGGATCAGGCCGATCATGCTGGGGTTGTCGACCCAGCGGAACGCCATCACCAGGGCCATGAAGACAGCGGCAAAGGCGAGGTGGACGCGCTGGCGCACAGCAGTTCTTTTGGCCTCGGGCCAGTCGATGCGTTGCTGCAGGCCCAGCAGATCAATGCAGAAGCTCGACGTCAGCGCGGTGATCGCCCCATCGGCACTCGGGAACAAGGCCGAGATCAGCGCGATCACGAAGACCAGCTGCACCCAGGCCGGCAGATAGCTCATCACCACGCCGCCGAACACCTCGTCACCCCGCAAGCGCAAACCCTGCTGCGCCGAGAACAGCTGCAGCAGCCCGCCGAGAAAGAGGAACAGCCCGATCACGACCAGCATGATCAGGGCCAGTGCCAGCATGTTCTTCTGTGAATCGGCCAGCCGTTTCACCGAGATGTTCTTCTGCATCATTTCCTGGTCCATGCCGGTCATCGCGATGCTGATGAAGATGCCGGCCACGATTTGTTTGACGAAGAAGAAGCGGCTCAGCGGGTCGGTCACGAAGACCTGGGACAAGCCCACGTCATCGAGCGTGGCCCAGCTTTGCGCCAGGCTCAGGTCCATGCCGTGCAGCAGGTAGGCGATACAGACGACCAGGCCGGTCAACATGCCGCTGGTCTGCAGGGTGTCGGTCCAGACAATGGTCTTGACGCCGCCCTCAAAGGTGTAGGCCAGGATCATCAGCAGGATGACGACGGCGGTCAGCCAGAACGGCACGCCCAGCCGCGCCAGGATCAACTCCTGCAAGATCTTGACGACCAGATAAAGCCTGGCGGTGGCGCCCAAGGTGCGCGAGACCATGAAGAAACCGGCGCCGGTTTGGTGAGCCCGCGGCCCCAGCCGTTCGCCCAAGTAGCGGTAGATGGAGCTGAGATTGAGCCGGTAATAGAGCGGCAACAGCACATAGGCGATGACGATGTAGCCGACGAACTGGCCCAGCGCAATTTGCAAATAACTGAAGGCCGACACGCCCACCGCGCCCGGCACGCTGATGAAGGTGACGCCGCTCAGCGAGGTGCCCACCATGCCGAAGGCGACCAGCATCCACGGGCTGCTCTTGTTGCCGATGAAAAAGCTGTCGTTGGTGGCGCCGCGCGCACTGAGCCGGGCCACACCCAGCAGCAGCGCGAAATAGGCGAGCACCACGGTGAGCAGGAGGGCGGGGGAAAGGGCTGACGGCAAAACGGGCATGGGGGGATGATTATCGAAGGTCAAAAAACCACCCGTTGTTGCGCGCAAGCGTCGCTGTGCGCACGCACCAATTCGATCGACCCGCACAGGCTTTGCTCGGTGAAAACCCGCAAGCTTCGGCGGTGGAAGCCAATGAATCGAGGGTTATCGCGGGGTTTTTTCGGGCTCAAAAATCCACTTTGGTGCTTGTTGACCTGGATTGGTGAGTCAGCGCTGTCCGGCGCAGGACGGGCAATGCCCATACCCCCCCGTTCGCGTGTGTGAGCTTGTCATATTCCGAAGCTAGCATCGCTCCGCAAGTCGATAAATCCGACTCGAAGAATGTTTCACGCAGCCCGGAACAAGCAGCAGCAAACGTTTGCTTATGTTCATTCTTCGAGCCGAATCGGACGTCAGACTCTCATTCAACTGTTTGTGGCCAGAGCACTTTTCATGATGAAACTCAAACCCCTTGTTTCCCTGTTGGCCGCAGTCTTTGCTGCGCCAGTTGTCATGGCCTCCACCAGCGGGGTGGTAATTAGCCAGGTTTATGGCGCGGGCGGCAACTCTGGCGCAGTGCTGCAGCGTGACTTCATCGAATTGTTCAACGCCGGCAGTGCGCCAGTGAACATCGGCGGCTGGTCGGTGCAATACGCGTCGACGACGGGCACATCGTGGAGCCGGACGAACATCCCGACCGGCACCACGCTGGCCGCAGGTCAGTATTTCCTGGTCGCCCAAGCTGCAGGCACCGGTGGCACGACGCCTGTGACCGGCGACATCACGGGCACGATCGCAATGGCGGGCGGCGCAGGCAAGGTTGCGCTGGTGCAAAACCAGACGGCGCTGACCGGCGCCAGCCCCGCTGGCGCTGAAGACATCGTCAGCTACGGGCCGGGCTCGTCCGCCACCGAAGGTACGCCGACCACGGTGAACTTGACGTCCACCACCGCCGCCCTTCGGCTGGCTGGGGGCTGTACCGATACCAACAACAACAGCGCTGACTTCGCCACCGGCACACCCAGTCCGCGCAGCCTGGCCAGCCCGATCAACAGTTGCTCGCCCGTGGGCCCGGTCAACGCGCCGATCATCACTGCTTGCGCCGACGGCAGCGCCGTGTCGGGTGCGGCGTCCAGCTTCAACGTCAGCGCGTCCGACACGGACAGCAAGGTCACCACGGTCAGCCTGACGAGCGCCGCCGTCCCGGGCATCAGCCTGGGCAACTTGGTCACCGCCAGCAACGATGGAGATGCGGCCACGCTGCCGATCAACATCATGTCCAGCGTCGGCGCCGGCAGCTACACCTTGAATCTGCTGTGGGGCAATGACGAAGCGCAAACCGCTTCCTGCAGCTTCAAGGTCATCGTTTCGGGCACCGTCACGATCCCTGAAATCCAAGGCAGCACGGGCACCAGCCCCAAGGTTGGCGCTGTCGTCAACACCTCGGGTGTCGTCACCCAATTGCTCAACAACGGCTTCTACTTGCAAGACCCGATCGGCGATGGCGATGCGGCCACCTCCGACGGCGTCTTTGTTTTCACCAGCACCGCGCCCACCGTGGCCGTGGGCGACAGCATCACCCTCAGCGCCAAGGTGGCCGAATACACGGCCGGCTCGGCCGCCGCTGGTACCTTGACTGAGTTGACGACAGTCACTGGCCTGACCGTGCTCAGCTCGGGCAACACCCTGCCCATGCCAGTCGATGTGGATCTGTCCACCGGCCCCGACATGGAGCGCTTCGAGGGCATGCGCGTGCGCCTGCATGGCGGCGGCGAGCCTTTGATGGTGCAGCAGACCAACTTTGTCGGCAGCTATGGTCAGCTGACCATTGCCGCCGGTGGCCGCACGCTGAACCCAACCAACATCCTGGCCCCTGGCGCAGCCGCTAACGCCCTGGCCGCAGCCAACCGCGCACGCAGCATCACGCTCGATGACGGCAGCTCCTTGACCAACCCGAACCCGACGCCTTACCTCGATCCGATCGATACAACCGTCCGCGCCGGCGACACCCTGGTCGAGGTGACCGGCGTGATCGATTTCGGCCCCACCACGGCCAGCGCCGGCGGTGCCCAGGCCTTCAAAATCCATCCGGCCGTGCTGCCAACGATCACCCGCGCGAACGCCCGCACCACCACGCCTGCAGCGGTGGGCGGCAATATCCGTGTGGCCAGCGCCAACGTGCTGAATTTCTTCACCACCTTCACCGATGGCAAGAGCTTTGACCTGCCCTTGGTTTCCGGCCAGGGCTGTACCGTCGGCAGCTCGACGACGGCCGGCAACTGCCGTGGCGCCGACAACCTGAACGAGTTCAATCGCCAGCGCATGAAGATCGTCGCCTCGCTGAGCGCGATGAATGCCGACGTGGTCGGCTTGATGGAGATCCAGAACAGCGGCAACGCCGCCGTGCAAAACCTGGTCGACGGGCTGAACAGCGTGATGGGTGCCGGCACTTATGCGTCGGTGCCCGTCCCGACGGCTGCCGGTTCGACCGGCACCGATGCGATCCGCGTCGCGATGATCTATAAGCCGGCCAAACTGAGCCTGGCGGGCCTGCCCGTCGCCGACACCAACAGCGTCCACAACCGGCCGCCGCTGTCGCAAGGTTTTGCTGCTGCCAATGGCGAGAAGTTCGCCGTCGTGGTCAACCACTTCAAGTCCAAGGGCTGCGGTGGTGCCAGCGGCGCGAACGCTGACCAGGGCGATCTGCAAGGCTGCTTCAACGCAGACCGCAAGGCGCAGGCCAGCCGCCTGCTGACCTGGTTGCCCACCGCGAGTGCAGCGGCCGGTACCTCGGATGTGATCCTGCTGGGTGACTTCAATGCCTATGCCAAGGAAGACCCGATCAAGTTGCTGACCGATGGCGGCATCGTCGATCTGATCGCTGGTTTCGACCCCGCCGACTACTCGTACGTGTTCGACGCCTTTGCTGGTCGACTGGACCAGGGCCTCGGCACCGCGTCCATCGTCCCCAAGATCACTGGCGCGCGTTCGTGGCACATCAATGCCGACGAGCCGGAAGTGATCGACTACAACACCGATGGCAAATCGGTCGATTACTACAGCGCCACCGCCTACCGCTCGTCCGATCACGA
>JBBQKT010000207.1:0-6458 GCA_038327205.1 Burkholderiales bacterium
GTTGCTGATCGAGCCTTCCTCGAACAGGCTCAGGTCGTAGGCCACATAGCAAAAATATTGGCCCGGATTGTTCGGCACCGGATCGACCCGGTAGGCCTTGGCGCGGTACATGTCGCAGGCGGTCAGGCGGTCGGTCCACACCACCGTCCAGGTCGCGGTGCTCGATTCACCGGCCACGGCGGCCGCTGCTTCGATGGCATCGACACCGTCTTGCGGCGTGATGCGGAACAGCGCCAGGATGTCGGTGGCCTTGGGCTCGTAGTCAGCGTCCCAGTAGCCCATCTGCGCGTACTTCAACACGCCGGCGGCGTAGCGTTTCTTGGCGTCGGTGATCTGCGTTTGCCCGTCCATTGCCTGTCTCCTTTTTGAATCGGTTGAAGCCAATGTAAGAACGTAGGTACATTTGCAATAGTTAATTTTTTTGGGTGAAACATATGCCTTCACTAATGCTTAAGAACGCCACGTTCAGGCAGTTGGCAGCCTTGCACGCCGTCGCGCGGCTGGGCAGCGTGTCGCGCGCGGCGAGCGAGCTGAACCTGACGCAGCCCGCTGTGTCCATCCAATTGAAGCTGCTCGAAGAAAGCGCCGGTACGCCGCTGCTGGAGCGTGATGGCCGGGGCGTGCGGCTCACCGGCGCAGGCGAGCTGATGGCCGATTACGCGGCGCGCATCCTCGATCTGTGGCGCGAGGCCGGTGACGACATGGCGGCACAGCGGGGGGTGTTCTCAGGCCGGCTGCGGGTCGGTGCGGTGACGACGGCGGAGTATTTGCTGCCGCCGCTGTTGGTGGCCTTTGCCGGACGGCAGCCGCAGATCAAGGTCAAGCTGCGCGTCGGCAACCGCGACGAGATCGTGCAGATGCTGGCCCGCCGCGACATCGACCTGGCCATCATGGGCCGCCCACCGGCGGAGCTGCAAACCACGTCGGCCGCGTTTGCCATGCACCCGATGGCTTTCCTCGCCGCGCCCAGTCATCCGTTGATGGCGCGTCAGGGCCTGAAGCTGGCCGATCTGCAGGCTGCCAACCTGCTGGTGCGCGAGCGCGGCTCGGGCACGCGGGCGGCGCTGGAGCGCATGCACAAAGACGCCGATACGCCGCTGCGCATCGGCTCGGAGCTGAGCAGCAACGAGGCCATCAAACAAATGTGCGCAGCCGGTCTTGGCGTGGCGTTTTTGTCGCTGCACACCTGTGGTCTGGAGTTGCAAGCCGGGCTGCTGGCCACCTTGCCGATGGCGGGCAAGCCGGTCGAGCGGCAGTGGTTCGTGATGCACCTGGCCTCCCGCCGACTGACCCAGGTGGCGGCGGCGTTCAAGACATTTCTGGTGGAAGAAGGGCAGGGGGTGATCTTGGAAAAGCTGCGGGTGGACGTCGTCATGCCAGCGCAGGCTGGCATCCCGCCGTCTGTCAAGCGGCGTCAACCAGCATCACGCGCAAGCGCTGGATTTCAGCCTGCGCTGGAATGACGGGCGGGCGCTTTCAGCGGGCGGCTTCGGCGGCGAATGCAGCCACCTGCGCCAGCACCTGCTGCACCGCACCGTTGGCGGCCAGCACGCCGCTGTAGGCATCGGCCCCCGCCGCCACGCTCGCGTTGAACTCGCGGCTGCCGCGCACCTTGCGGTTGACGTTGTCGACCACCGTGGCCCGCAGCGTGAAACGAACCGTGCTGCCACCCGCCGCGTCGAAGTCTTGTTGCAGGCGGACGATCTCGGTGTCGAGGCGGAACTCGCCGGCAGCCGCGCTGGGCGAGATGACCACGGCTTTGAACGCGCCGCTGCCCTGCAAGGCGGTCACCAGCAAGGGCGCCAACATGCGCGCCGGCGTGTCCACCCATTCGCTCTGGGCGAAATACTGCAATTGATGCGGCTGGCGGATGTAGATGATGCGGCTGCTGTCATAGCCGGCGGCGGCCTGAGTCGGATTGACGATCAGGGTTGGCGCGCTGGCCGCCGGCGCTGGGGCCGCGGCGCTGGTGGCCGCATTGAGCGCATAAAACGCGGGCTGCGGCGCAGGCTTGGGCAGCAGCGAGCTACAGGCGCTGACCGCCACCGACAGCAAAACGGCAAAGAAGATCTTCATGGTTGCCGTGCTCCTGGGCTGGTGGTTTCGCCCGGCCCCAATTGGGCGGGGCTGCGGCCGAACAGAAGGCTGTTGGGCGCGCGTTCGGTCTGTTCGGTCAGGCGCCGCAGCGAGACTGACAGCACGGACAGCTCGGCCATCAGCTTTTGCAATTCAGGCCCGGTGTCAGAGGTAAAGCGTTGCACGTCGGCGCCCACCGCCTCGACCGTCTTGCCGGCCTTGGTGCTCGCCAGCGCACCGGCATCGCCGAGCTTTTCAAGGGCTTCGGCAGCGCGGCTGATCTTGGCCAATGCCGGGCCAATCTCGGTGCGCATTTCGGCCGTCAGGCGGGCGCTGTTGTCAAAGGTGCGGGCGGCGCTCTGGATGCCCGCATCGATGGTGGCGCTGCGATCAGCGAGTGTTTTTGTCAGTTGGGCCACATGGGCCAGCGTGTCGCTCAGCGCCTTGCGGTTTTCCTCGCTGAGCACGGCGTCGATGGTGCTGGAGGTGCGGTCGAGCTTGGCCAATACCGAGGTCAGTACGTTTTCCAGCCGCGCGCTGAGCGAGGGCTTGGTCTGGATCTCGGGATACAGCGCCCCGGCTGCGGCGACCAGGCGGGGCGACGCCGGGCTGCCACCGCTTAACTCCACATAGGCGATGCCGGTCAGCCCCTGTGTCTTCAGCACGGCCAGGGTATCGACCTTGACCGGCGTGCCGTGGGCGATGTCGAAGATCAGCCGCACACGGGCCGGGTTGGCCGGGTCGAGGTCGATGCTGCGCACCTGTCCCACGTCCACGCCGTTGAACTTGACCGGCGCGTTCAAGTTCAGGCCGGCGACCGATTCGTCCAGGATGGCCAGATAGGGGTCGAACTGTTTTGCAAATGCGCCGCCCGAGGCCAACCAAAGTGCGCCTGCGATAGCCACGGCGGCCAGTGTCAGCACGAAGGCGCCGACGAGGGTGTAGTTCACTTTGGTTTCGATGGCATGCCCCCGATCTTTTCTTCCTGCTGTTTGGCGCTGCGGCCCCGCGGGCCATCAAAAAATTGCCGAATCGGCGGGTCGCTCATCTCGGCCAGCTCGGCCATCGAGCCCACGCCCTGCACCGTGCCGTCGGCCAACACAGCCACCCGGTCGGTCACCTGCCAAAGCAGGTCGAGGTCGTGGGTGATCATCACGATGGTCAGGCCAAACAGCTCGCGCAATTCACGCAGCAGGCTGTCCACGCCCGCCGCGCTGATAGGGTCGAGCCCGGCGGTCGGTTCGTCCAGAAACAGCAGTTCGGGGTCGAGCGCCAGCGCCCGCGCCAGCGAAGCGCGCTTCATCATGCCGCCGCTCAACTCGGCCGGATATTGCGCGCCCACCTTGGGCGGCAGGCCGGTCATCGCAAGCTTCCAATCGGCAATTTCGTCGATCATGGCATCGGTCAGATCGGTGTGTTCGCGCAGCGGCAGGCCGATGTTTTCCTTCACCGTCAGCGCGCCGAACAGCCCGCCGTGTTGAAAACTCACGCCCCAGCGCCGCCGCAGCGCCATCGCGTCGGCATCGCTGATGCCTTGCAGCTTGGTGCCCAGCACCTCGATTTCGCCGCCATCGGGCTCATGCAACAAAATCATCTCGCGCAGCAGCGTCGATTTGCCCGAGCCGCTGCCGCCAATCAAGGCAAACACCTCGCCCCGCCGCACGCTCAAGCTGAGGTCGTCGTGGACGATGTGCTCGCCGAAATGGGTGGAGACGTGGGACAACTCGATCACGCTTTCCGTCGCGTTCACGGTCATAGCTTGAGCGCACTGAACGCGACCGAAAACAGCGCATCCGCCACGATCACCAGAAATATCGACTGCACCACGCTGCGGGTGGTTTGCCGTCCCACGCTGTCGGCCCCGCCGCCGCCGACGGCTTTGGTCTGAAAGCCCTGAAAGCAGCCCACCACCGCAATCACCGCCGCAAACACCGGGGCTTTGGCCAGGCCCACCAGGTAGGTGGTGGGGCTGACCGCCTTGACAAAGCGATCGAGAAATTCACCAAAGCCGACGTCCAATTGCACCTTGGCCATCAACATGCCGCCCGCCACGCCCAGCACGTCGGCAAACACCGTCAGCAGGGGCAGGGCGATCACCAGGGCGATCAGCTTGGGCAGCACCAGCACATCCAGTGGACGCAGGCCCAGGGTGCGCATTGCGTCGATTTCTTCGGTCACCGCCATCGTGCCGATCTGCGCCGCGTAGGCGGAGCCCGAGCGACCGGCAATGATGATGGCCGTGATCAAGGGCGCGAACTCGCGCAGCATCGACACGCCCACCAGATCGGCCACAAAGATGTTGGCCCCGTAGCGCCGCAGCTGCTCCGCACCCTGATAGGCCACGACGATGCCCAGCAGAAAAGCGAGCAGGCCGACGATGGGCAGGGCATCGAAGCCGGCCGTACGGATATTGAACAGGATGGGCCGCCAGCGAATGCGCTTGGGTTGGGCGATGCAGCCGACAAAGGCCATCGTGACTTCGCCAATGAAGGCGAGCAGGGCAGCGGCTTGCGCGGCCATGCCGACCGTGCTTTCGCCAACGTTGTGCAGCATGCCGGGGGTGGCCGGGACGGCCGATTTTTGGGCTGGCGCGCCATCGGCCTGCTTTTCCACCGCGTCCATCAGCCGCTTGAATTCGGGCTTCAAGCCGCTCACTGCGGAGCTGCTCTGCGAGCTGATGCGTGCACGCTGCAAGAACTTCTGCAGCTGCAAGGCCCCGGCCGTGTCGAGTGCCTCGATGGCGCTGCCGTCAATTTGGCGGGCACCGGCCTTTGCCTCTTCCGTTTTCACGGAAACTTCAATGGCGTCGAGCTCCTGCTCGATAGCCCCGATGCCGAACGCGGTCCACGCGCCAGACAGACGCCACACGCCATCCGCGCTCGGGGGGGAGAGCGTGGCCGGGTGCAGGGATTCGGGCTTTGTCATTGCACCGAAGGCTACGCACAGACCGCCCCGCAGTCTGTGCGCGATGGAACAGACCCAGCCGACTGGCGGCTCGGCTTGAGCCCTCAGCGAACGGTCAAGCGCCCAGGCCCGTCCCGCTTTTCAACAATCTCACCCACTTCTGCGGCCGCCTCAAAGCCGTGCCGTTTGAACACCGCCAGCACCTCGTCAACCGAGGCGGCGTCGCAGGTCACCAGCAGGCCACCGCTGGTTTGCGGGTCGCTCAGCAGGGCCTGATCGACGGCGTTGATGCCGATCAGCTCCACCTCGGCGCCATAGCCTTCCCAGTTGCGGCCGGAGGCGCCGGTGACCATGCCGTCCGCAGCCAGTTCGCGCACGCCCGTCAGCAGGGGCACACGGGCCCAGTCGATGACGATGTCGAGCTTGGCACCACGGGCGATTTCCAGCACATGGCCGGCCAGGCCGAAGCCGGTGATGTCGGTCATTGCGTGAACGCCGGGCAGGGCGGCCAGCTCGGGGCCGGGGGTGTTGAGCTGGGTCGTGACGGCGATCATCTGGGCATAGCCTTCGTCGCTGAGCGCTTCTTTCTTCAGCGCGGCCGACAAGATGCCCACGCCGATCGGCTTGCCCAGCACCAGGCGGTCGCCGGCCTGGGCATCGGCATTGCGTTTGACCTTTTTGGGATGGACGATGCCAATCGCCACCAGACCGTAAATCGGCTCGACCGAATCAATCGTGTGGCCCCCGGCGATCGGGATGCCGGCCGCCTTGCAGACCGACGCACCGCCTTCCAGAATCTTGCCGATCACGTCGAGCGGCAGCACGCTGATCGGCATGCCGACCAGGGCCAGCGCCATGATGGGCGTGCCGCCCATCGCGTAGACGTCGCTGATCGCGTTGGTGGCGGCGATGCGGCCGAACTCGAACGGGTCATCCACGATGGGCATGAAGAAATCGGTGGTGGCGATCAGCGCGATGTCTTCGGTCAGCTGGTAGACGGCGGCGTCGTCGGCCGTCTCGATGCCCACCAGCAGGGCGGCGGGCACCGGCAGGCCGTGGGTGTTTTTCAGGATCTCGCTGAGCACGCCCGGCGCGATCTTGCAGCCGCAGCCACCGCCGTGGGAGAGGGAGGTCAGGCGGGGATGGGAGGGCGTTGTCATGGTGAGGTCTCCAGCAAGGTGTGCAGCAGGGTGATCAGGGTGGCACGTTCATGTTCGGGGGCGAACAGCGGCGCTCGGGCGGCGCATTGCGCACGCAGGGTCGTCAGTATCGTCGGGTCGTCCCGGCATTGCCGGAGCAGGGCTGCCAAGCCCGCCGCGTCGCCCAGCTCGAAGTAGCCCGCGTAATCCTCGCCCAGCAGGCCCACATTGCCGGCGATGCGGCTGGCAATCACCGGTGTGCCGCTGCGGATTGCCTCGATCACCACATGGGCACCGCCCTCGACCCGGCTGGGGTGAACCAGCAAATGGGCGCGCTGG
>JBBQKT010000208.1:0-6448 GCA_038327205.1 Burkholderiales bacterium
TGGGCCAGCGGCAACCCCGAAGAAGCGCTGGCCAATGCGACACCCTATCTGCAGGCCTTTGGCCATGTGGTGCTGGCCTGGCTGTGGCTGGATGTGGCCCGCTGTGCCGGTGAGGCCAGTGATTTCGCCCGCGGCAAACAGTCCGCCGCCCGCTACTTCTTTGCCTACGAGTTGCCCAAGATCGATGCCTGGTTGGGCGTGGTGAGCAGCCGCGAGCCACTGTGCCGGGACATGCAAGATGGCTGGTTCTGACGACGGCAAGGTCGACAAACCGCCGCCGTCGGGCAAGGCACTGATTTGGATGGAGCGCGCGACCTGGCTGCTGATCTTGCTGGGCCTGCTCGCGGTCACCCTGGGCATTTTTCTCGTTCAAGGCAATGGCGAAAACGGTCCACTGCTGGGTTACTTCCTGATCGGCAAGGGGGCGATCGCCGTGGTGGCGGGTGTTGCCTTGATCTTTTTTCGCTCGCGCTGGCCCTGAATTTCAATACCAATATCAATGGAGACTGACATGACAACAACAACCCGTGTTCAAGACTTGTTCGACCTGACCGGGCAAGTGGCCCTGGTGACCGGCGGCTCGCGCGGCCTGGGCCTGCAGATGGCGGAAAGCCTGGGCGAGGCCGGCGCCAAGATCATGTTGACCTCGCGCAAGGCGAGTGATCTGGAAGAGGCCGCCGCCCACTTGCAAGCCCGCGGCATCGATGCCCGCTGGATCGCGGCTGATGCGTCGAACGAGGCACAGGCGCGCAGCGTGGTGACGCAGACGATGGAGCGGCTCGGCCAGATCGACATCCTGGTCAACAACGCCGGTGCCAGCTGGGGAGCCCCTGCTGAAGACTGCCCGATCGAGGCCTGGGACAAGGTGATGAACCTGAACATCCGCAGCCTCTTCATTTTCGCGCAGGAATGCGCACGCCAAAGCATGATTCCGCGCCGCTCGGGCCGCATCATCAATGTGGCCTCCATCGCTGGCCTGGGCGGCAACCCATCCGCCATGAAGACCATCGCCTACAACACCAGCAAGGGCGCGGCCGTCAACTTCACCCGCGCGCTGGCCACCGAATGGGGCGCGCATGGCATCACCGTCAACGCCATTGCGCCGGGCTTTTTCCCCAGCAAGATGACACACGGCCTGCTGGCAGCCTTGGGGGCCGAAAAAATGGCAGCTCAGGCGCCGCTGAACCGGCTCGGCGATGACGAAGACCTGAAGGGTGCCGTGCTGCTGTTCGCCAGCCGCGCCGGCAAGCACATCACCGGGCAGATCCTGCCGGTGGACGGCGGCGTTAGCGCGCTGGTCGGGGGCTGAGTTGGCGACGGCCTTCCCGATCCACATCCCCTTTGTGGAGCAGCTCGGGTTCGAGTTGATCGGCATGGGCGGTGGCGAAGCCGAGTTGGCCGTCGACCTGACCGAGGCGCATTTCAACTCCTGGTCGGTCGCGCACGGCGGCGTGCTGATGACCTTGCTTGACGTGACCATGGCACATGCCGCCCGCAGCCTTGGCAAGCCCGAGGACAACTACGGCCCCGGCGTTGTCACCATCGAGATGAAGACCTCGTTCATGCGGCCGGGCGAAGGGCGCTTGCGCTGCGTGGGCAAGCTGTTGCACCGCTCGGTGACCCTGGCGTTTTGCGAAGGCTCGGTGTTCGGCGACGACGGCAAGCTGTGCGCCCATGCGACGGCCACCTTCAAGTTCATCAAGGCCTTGCCGGCGCGGGAAGGGGCCGTCAAGCCATTGCGCCCCGCTTGATCCCTGCCAAGCCTCGAAACCGGCGTTCGGTGATGGCCGTTGCCCGATGCCCGTTGCCTGATGCCAGCGCGTGCGGGCTCTCAGTTGCCGCGACGCCGGGCGGTGAATTGCGAGCCGTCGACGGTGCTGTCCTCGGCAAAGTCAAAGTCACGGCTGTTTCCATCACGGTCGAGTGCCTGGATGCGCAAAAATTTGCGTTTGCGGGGATGGGGGTCCGTCCCCAAGGTTTGGTTGTTAGCAACAAAGCGCTGGTCTGCACGTACCAACTCCCGCACCCGCTTCGTGACATCGACATTTCGCTCCGACGTGCCATAACGGGCTTGTTGAATCTGAAACTCCCCCGCGTCCCGGCCATCGCCGTTGCGACCGGCCCGGCCGTCGTCCCAGCTGTTGTCGCTCCTGCCTGGCCCCCAGTTTCCGCTACCCCAGCCGGTGAACTGGCTGCCATCGATTTCGCTGAATTCCAGGTAGTCGAAGGTGCGCGTCTGGCCGTCACGACCCCTTGCGTAAATGCGCAGGGTCTTGCGCTGGCCTGGAGCCGGGTCGACACCCAATAAATCGTTGACCAGTTTGAACCGGCGGTCCTGGCGCGCCAACTCCTTCAGCCGCTGCGTGACATCGACATTTCGCTCCGCCGTACCGTAACGGGCTTGCTGAATCTGGAACTCACCGGCGTCCCCGCCATCAACTTGGCGACCACTGCGGCCTTCGTCCCAGCTGTTGTCGTTTCTGTCCGGCCCCCAGTCGCCGCTGCCCCATCCCGTGAACTGGCTGCCATCGATTTCGCTGCGCTCCAGATAATCGAAGGTGCGCGTCTGGCCGTCACGCCCACGCGCGTAGATGCGCAGGGTCTTGCGCTGGCCTGGGGCCGGATCGACGCCGAATAAGTCATTGACCAGCTTGAAGCGGCGGTCCTGGCGTGCCAGCTCCTTGAGCCGCTGCGTGACATCAACATGGTTGTCAGCGGTGCCGTAGCGCGCTTGCAAGATTTGATATTCGCCCCCATCCCCTTCAGTGCGCCGCTGCGCAGTGGCGGGAACCGAGGTGACCAGCAGCAAGCCCAGCAGGGCAAAACTTCGGCGAAGCATCAAAGAAGTTGACATGGTGGGCTCGGTTTCATCGGTGTGAAGGCTTCTGCTCAACGTGCGGCCAGCGCCGAACGTTGACGGCCGAGTTTCAGTGGACTGTCTCGCGCAAGGCTCAGCCCTTGTAGTAGACCATCTGGTGCGTGCTGGCCAACAGCAGGCCGGCGTCGCTCCACACCTCGGCACTCTGGTCGAAGTAGCCGTTGCGGAAGTTCAACGCGCGGGCACAGCCGAGCACAGGGCGGGCGCCTTGGTCCGCGAGCAGGGCTGGGTCAGCGTGGAAATAGGTGGTCAGCGACACCGTGCCGATCAGCGCCGCTGTGCGACGGCGAATAAAAATGCGCGGGAAGAAGCTGTCGCAGATCGCCGCCAGCGAGGCGAAATCCAGCGGGCGCGGGGGTTCGTCGCGCACCCAGAAGCTGCTCTCAGAATGCAGCTGCTCTTTGCCGTCGAAGGCATTGGGCAGGTCGCCGCCGAAAAAGCGCATGTCGTAGCGCTGCGTCCAGGTCGGGCGACCGGCCGTGTCGGCGGGCAACAGGCTGTCGGCCGAGGGCACGTCGACGGGGGCTTGTGCCTCGGGGGCGGACCAGGTCTCGCGCCGCGTTGCAAAAACGGCAGTGGCCGTCGCCGCCACTTCGCCGCCTTGCAACAGCTCGATGAACCAGTGCTGCGTTGAGCGATTGGTGCGCACCGGTCGGGCAATCACCTTGAACGGCCCATCGGCGACGGCGCTGGCGAAATTGACGGTCAGCGCAATCGGGTCGCCCAGCCGTGCGGGATGCAGCAGCGCCGCGTTCAACAGGGTCGCCCCGGTTACACCGCCGAAGGGGCCGACCATATTGGCGTAGGCCGGGCTGGTGGCGCCGCTGAAGTGGCCGTCAGCCGCACTGGCCAGGGCGATGGCTTCGTCAAAAGGATGGGTCATGGGGGCAGTGATCCGGGTTGCAGCAAAGCATGGAGTCTAGAAAAGAACGACCGTGCTTTTATGTCGCGACCGGGACGTGCAAGCGAAGATCGGCCATGCTTCAATGCCGAACTTTCCGAATATTCCAGAAGGAGACCGCCCATGATCACCAATCGCCAAATCCAACTTGCCTCGCGCCCCCAAGGCGAGCCGACGACTGACAACTTCAAGCTGGTCGAGCAGACCCTGCCCGCATTGACCGACGGGCAGGTGCTGGTGCGCAACCATTACCTGAGCCTCGACCCGTATATGCGCGGCCGCATGAACGAAGGCAAGAGCTATGCCGCAGCGCAGGCGCTGGACGAGGTGATGATCGGCGGCACGGCGGGCGAGGTGGTCGAGTCGCACAACCCGCATTTCAAGGCGGGCGACAAGGTCGTCGGCATGAGCGGCTGGCAGGAGTATCAGATCGTCGACGCGACCCAGCGCGGCGTGATCCAGAAGGTCGACACGACCCACATCCCCCTCTCGGCCTACCTCGGCGCCGTGGGCATGCCCGGCGTGACCGGATGGTACGGCCTGGTCAAGATCATCAACCCAAAGCCCGGCGAGACGGTGGTGGTCAGTGCCGCCAGCGGTGCGGTGGGTGGCGCGGTCGGGCAGCTCGCCAAGGCGCGCGGCGCACGCGCGGTGGGCCTGGCCGGTGGGCCGGACAAATGCCGTCAGGTGGTCGAGGAGCTCGGCTTTGACGAATGCATCGATTACAAGCAGCACGACAGCGTGAAGTCCTTGTCCGCTGCCTTGAAGGTGGCCTGCCCGAACGGCATCGACGGCTATTTTGAGAACGTCGGCGGCATGATCCTGGACGCGGTGATGCTGCGTGCCAATGCCTTCAGCCGCATCGCCATGTGCGGCATGATTTCTGGCTACAACGGCCAGCCGATCCCGATGACCGCGCCCCAATTGATCCTGGTTAACCGCATGAAGATCGAGGGCTTCATCGTCAGTGAGCACATGGAACTCTGGCCCGAGGCGCTCAAAGAGCTGGGCACCTTGGTAGCCACCGGCAAGCTGAAGTACCGCGAGAGCGTGGCCGAGGGCATCGCCGCAGCACCTGAGGCTTTTCTGGGCCTGTTGAAGGGCAAGAACTTCGGCAAGCAGTTGGTCAAGCTGGCTTAACGATGACGATGGCATGGGCCTGCGAGCGGCTGGCGGCGATGCAGCCGCTGGCGCTGTATGAAGCGCTGGCCCTGCGCTCGGCGGTGTTTGTGGTTGAGCAGGCCTGTGTCTATCTTGACCCAGATGGGCTCGACGCGCAGTGCTGGCATCTGACAGGGCACAGCGATGAGCTGCTCCAGGCCTATGCTCGTCTGGTTCCACCGCTGACCAAGAGCGCGCAACAGACGCAGCCGATGATCGGCCGCGTCGTCACCGCGCCCGCTGCACGCGGCCGCGGCCAAGGCAGGGCGCTGATGCTGCAGGCCCTGGCCGAATGCGCACGGCTGTGGCCGGGCGAGGCGGTCGAGATCCAGGCGCAAGCCTATTTGCTTGATTTCTATGCCAGCCTCGGCTTTGTCGCCACCTCGGCCCCTTACGTCGAAGACGGCATTCCTCATCTCGACATGCAAAGATAGCCCTCATGAGTGACTTGATTCTTCACCCCTTGGTTCTGCACCATTACGCCGGTTCGCCCTTCTCCGAAAAGATGCGGCTGATCTTCGGTTTCAAGGGCATCACTTGGCAGAGCGTCAACGTGCCAGTGATCATGCCCAAGCCCGATGTAGTGGCACTGACCGGCGGCTATCGCCGCACGCCGTTTTTGCAGATCGGCGCCGACATTTATTGCGACACCGCGCTGATGTGCCAGGTGGTTGAAGCCCTGCATCCCTCGCCGAGCCTGTACCCGGTCGAGGCGGGCGGTGCCACGCATTTGCTGGCGCAATGGGCCGACTCCGATCTGTTCTGGGTCGCGATCCCGTACACGATGCAGCCGGCCGGTGCGGCGTCTGTCTTTGCCGGTGCGCCGCCCGAGATGTTGCAAGCGTTTGCGGCCGACCGCGCGGTGATGACGGCGGGCATGAAGCGCCCCAGCACCCGCGATGCGGCGGCGGCGTTGCAGACCTATCTGGGCTGGTTGGAGCAGCAACTGGACGGTCGTCAGTTCCTCTGCGGTGACGTGCCCAGCATTGCCGATTTCTCCACCGCCCAAAGCATCTGGTACATCCGCCGCGCACCGCCCGTGGCCGGTATCCTGCAGCCCTTTACCCGCGTGGCCGACTGGTATGAGCGGGTAGCGGGATTCGGCCACGGCCACAGCAGCAAACTGGCCAGCGAGGCCGCCATTGCGCTGGCCCGCAGCAGCAAGCCAGCAGCCTGCGACGTGCAAGCCGGCCTGGGTTTTGAAGCCGGTGCCGCCGTGACCGTGGCGACCACCGATTACGCCAGCGATCCGGTCAGCGGCGAGCTGGTCGGCCTGAGCCACGACCGCATCACCCTGCGCCGCACTGACGAGCGCGCCGGCACCGTCCATGTTCATTTCCCGCGCATCGGCTACAGCCTGCGCTCATCAGAAGCAAAGCCATGAAAAATTACCAAGGTAAGACCGCCGTCATCACCGGTGCCGGCTCGGGCTTCGGCCTCGAAGTCGCCCGCATCGCCGCCGCGCGCGGTATGAATTTGGTGCTCTGCGATGTGCAGGCCGATGCGCT
>JBBQKT010000209.1:0-6447 GCA_038327205.1 Burkholderiales bacterium
TGTCCACCGCGTTGAAGACTGGGGCCGCCGTCAAATGGCTTACCTGGTTCAGAAGCTTGCCAAGGCCCATTACCTGTGCCTGAACATCGAAGTCAGCCAGGCAACCCTGGTCGAAATCGAAACCGGCTTCCGCTTCAACGATGCCGTGCTGCGCCACCTGACCGTGGTCCTGCCCAAAGCTGTGACGACGCCTTCGGTGATGATGAAGACGGTCGAGCGCGAAGAAGCTCGCAAGTCGCCGCAGGTCGAGACGGCCTAAGTGTTTGGTGAGCAGCGGCCTGCGCGCTGATCGGTTGTGAATCAACTGATCCTGCAAGCCACGCTGCTGGAGTTGGGACTGACAAGGTATACCCCCGCCGGCCTGATGGCCCTGGATCTCGGCTTGAAGCATGAGAGCCAGGTGCAAGAAGCCGGCAAGCCACGCAAGGTTTCCATGGAAATCAAGGCGGTGGCGATCGGGGATATCGGCAAGAGACTGCAGGCGATGGGTGTGGGGGCGGCGGCTGAATTCAGCGGCTTCCTCTCAAACCAGCGCAACGGACGCGGAACTATCTTCCACGTCACGGCAGTCAACAGCGTCAAGCCCAGCGCCACACCAGATTGTTCGATTCCGGATAGAAATTAACAGAGGTTCAACATGGCACCCCCACGCGGTAAAGGTCGCTTCTCTAAAGACAAGAAGCCCAAGCGCAACCAACAATCGTTGCTGTTCCGTCGCAAGCGTTTCTGCCGCTTCACCGTCACTGGTGTTGAGCAGATCGACTACAAGGACATCGACACCCTGCGCGATTTCATCGGCGAAAACGGCAAGATCACGCCGGCTCGTTTGACGGGCACGCGCGCTTTCTTCCAGCGTCAACTGACGGTTGCCATCAAGCGCGCGCGCTTCCTGGCCATGCTGCCGTACAGCGACCAGCACAAGGTCTGAGGAGCCCCAAATCATGCAAATCATCCTGCTTGAAAAAGTGGCCAATCTCGGCAACCTCGGCGATGTCGTCAAGGTCAAAGACGGTTATGCCCGCAACTTCCTGATCCCGACCCGCCAGGCACGTCGTGCCACGGCATCGGCACTGAAGGAATTCGAAGTCAAACGTGCTGAGCTCGAAAAAGCTGCCGCTGAAAAGCTGGCTGCCGCTCAAGTGCTGGCCGACAGCCTGACTGGCAAGACCGTCCGCATCGCCCAAAAGGCCGGTGTCGATGGCCGCCTGTTCGGTTCGGTCACCAATGCTGACGTCGCTGACGCGCTGACCAAGATGGGTTTTGCCATCAGCAAGTCGCAAATCCGCATGCCTTTGGGCGCGTTGAAGGCCGTGGGCGAATTCCCCGTGAACGTGGCTGCCCACACCGACGTGGTGGTGGAAGTGACCGTTCAAGTGGTGCCTGAAGCCGCTTAAATGTGAGCCCTTCGCCCAGGGGTACCTGGGCGGTCCCCCGAGGGGACAGCGTCGGAGCGCGGCTTGAGCCTCGCTCCGACGCCACGACAAAGCCGACGACATCACTGTTGTCGGCTTTTCTTTTTGCTCAAGCTGTTTATACCGGGCTGCCCCCACGCTATCCACAGCCTTGTCCACAGGCTAAAGCCGCCGCCGCCCGTATCATTTCCACATGTCTGCGATCTACTCTTCCCCCCAATTCCCCGGCAGCTCGGCCGCCGCGCCGCATGACGATGAAGTTGCTCGTCTGCGTGTGCCGCCGCATTCGGTCGAGGCCGAACAAAGCGTGCTGGGCGGCCTGCTGATCGACAACTCGGCCTGGGACCGCGCGGGCGACCTGCTCACCGACTCGGACTTCTACCGCTTCGAGCACAAGCAGATTTTTGCTGCCATCGGCCGCCTCATCAATGGCAGCAAACCGGCCGATGTGGTGACGGTGTTCGAGGAGCTGACGTCTATTGGCAAGGCGGCCGATTGCGGCGGCCTGTCCTACCTCAACGCACTGGCGCAGAGCGTGCCGAGTGCCGCCAATCTGCGCCGCTACGCCGAGATCGTGCGAGAGCGCGCCATTTTGCGCAAACTGGTCAGCGCCAGCGACGAAATCGCCACCGCGGCGCTGAGCCCACAAGGCCGACCGGTGACAGCCATCCTTGACGAGGCCGAGGGCAAGATCTTTCGCATCGGCGAAGAAGGCTCGCGCAACCGCCAGGGCTTTCAGAGCATGGACAACCTGGTCGTCGCCCTGATCGACCGGGTCAACGAACTGGCCGAAAACGGCGCCGAAGATGTGACCGGCGTGCGCACCGGTTTTTATGATCTGGACCGCATGACGGCCGGTTTTCAGCCCGGCGATCTGATCGTGCTGGCCGCACGGCCGTCGATGGGCAAGACCGCGTTTGCCATCAATATCGGCGAGAACGTGGCCATCAACGAAGGCCTGCCGGTCGTCATTTATTCGATGGAAATGGGCGCGGCGCAACTGGCGCTGCGCATGGTCGGCTCGATCGGCCGCATTGACCAGGGCCATCTGCGCACCGGTCGGCTGGCCGATGACGAATGGGGCCGGCTGTCCGAGGCGGTGGACAAGCTCGGCAAGGCCAGTATCTTTATCGATGAAAGCCCCGGCCTGTCGCCCAGCGAGGTGCGCGCCCGCGCCCGCCGCCAGGCGCGTGTCTGTGGCCAGCTGGGCCTGATCATCGTCGACTATTTGCAGCTGATGAGCGGCAGCGGCGGCAACGAAGAAAACCGCGCCACCGTCATTGGTGAAATCTCGCGTGGCCTGAAGGCGCTGGCCAAGGAATTGAAGTGCCCGGTGGTGGCGTTGTCGCAGCTGAACCGCTCGGTTGAAACCCGGCCCGACAAGCGGCCGATGATGAGCGACTTGCGTGAATCAGGGGCCATCGAGCAGGACGCCGACATCATCATGTTCATCTACCGCGACGACTACTACATGAAGGAAGAGTCGAAGGAGCCGGGCGTGGCCGAGATCATCATTGCCAAGCAGCGCAATGGCCCGGTCGGCACGGTGAAACTGATGTTCAAGCGTGAGCACACGAAGTTCGAGAACCTGGCACCGGGTTATTCGAGCGGTGCGGAGTATTGAAGCGGGTGAACTGCCGCTGAGCTTTGCGTAAGCAAATGTTCCCCGGGGTCAACGCCCGCCACGGGCTGGCGTTGGACTCGCAGCAGCATCTCCGCTGCAGGTCTGGAACCCCATGAAACTCAAGAAACTGGCGCTGCGTGTTGGTGTGATGGTTGTCCTCGCCTCGATGCTGGGCGGCTGTATCGTTCTGCCTTACGGGCGGGGTGGCGGCTACCGCCATTACAGCGAGCCGGAGCGTGGCGGCGGGCACCGTGATCGTGACTATCGTGACTATCGCGAGTATCACGACGATCACCGCCGCTGATTTGCAGCCTCTACCGTGACTGACGCAGTTGGTCACATCGCACGGACACCGCTGACATTTCGCCCTAAGCTGAGGCCATCGATCATTCATTGGCACTCAGGAGAAACGTCATGTCGGATAGCGAAGAGTTGAGCAAACTGGCGGCCCTGCACCAGAGCGGGGCCTTGTCTGACGAGGAGTTCGCACGGGCCAAGGCACGGGTGCTGAACCACACGGTACATGTCAGCCCCAGCCACAGCGATGCACCGGCGATGGACGCCATCAATGGCTTGCGGCGCAGCCGTGATGACCGTTGGGTTGGCGGTGTTTGCGGCGGCATTGCGCGCAGCACGGGCACGGCTTCATGGATCTGGCGCCTGCTCTTCACCCTGCTGGTACTGTTCGCCGGTTCGGGCGTGTTGCTGTATGCCCTGTTGTGGATTTTTGTGCCGGAAGATTGACCCGGGCCAGCCTTGCGCCGAAGCTGTGCGGCGCTGCCCAGCACGATGGCAATGCGCCGTTATGCTCGGTCCATGCCGTCCAACGCGCCCACGCTGACTCACGAACAGGAAGCCGATGGCCGCGCCGTCGTGCGGCTGGCGGGTGAATGGGCCCTGCTGCCCTTGCGCGAGCATTTTGAGCCTCTGGGGGCCGCCGCAGCGGCCGTGGCCAACGACCGGGCAACGCTGTGGGATCTTCGCGACCTGCAACGGCTGGACAACGCCGGCGCCCTGATGCTGTGGCAGGCCTGGGGCCGCAAACGTCCGGCCGATGTGCTCTGGCTGCCCGAGCACGAAGCCTTGTTTGCGCAGCTCGACAACCCCAACCGTGCGCCGCCCAAAAAACCCCGGGCCACGCCGGCCAGTGACGCCGTCTTGCCGCTGTTGGGCCTGGCCGATCATTTGATCGACGCGACCCGGTTGATCGGGCAGTTGGCGCTGGACGCGGTGCACATCGGCCGCCATCCTGGCCTGATCGCCTGGCGCGACATCTCAGCGCATATCTACCGCACCGGCGCGCAGGCGCTGGGCATCACGGCCCTGGTCGGCTTCCTGGTGGGCATCACCCTGTCTTACCTGACCTCGCGGCAGTTGCAGGCGTTTGGGGCCGACATCTTTGTGGTCAACATCCTGGGCCTGAGTGTGTGGCGCGAGCTGGGCCCCTTGCTGGCAGCCATCCTGGTGGCCGGGCGCAGCGGCTCGGCGATGACCGCGCAACTCGGGGTGATGCGGGTGACGCAAGAGCTTGACGCGCTGTCGGTGATGGGCGTCTCGCACACGGTGCGGCTGGTGTGGCCCAAGCTGGTGGCGCTGTCGATCACGATGCCCTTGATCGTGGTGTGGACCAGTTGCATGATTCTGGCCGGCGGCATGGTCGCGGCACGTGCCACCTTGGGCCTGGCCTACACCCAGTTTTTGCAAAGCCTGCCGGCCGCCGTGCCCCAGGCCAATCTTTGGTTGGGTCTGGGCAAGGCGGTGGTGTTTGGCCTGCTGATCGCCCTGGTGGCCTGCCACTTCGGCCTGCGCATCAAGCCCAACAGCGAAAGCCTGGGTGCCGGCACGACCAATGCCGTCGTGGCTTCGATCACCGTCGTCATCATTGTCGACGCGGCGTTTGCGGTCATGTTCTCGAAGGTGGGGCTGTGATGGACGTGATTGATGTTCGAGACGTGACGACCGAGCTGGGCGGCACGGTGATCCACCGTCACCTGAACCTGCAGGTGCGGGCCGACGAGGTGCTGGCCATCATTGGCGGCTCGGGCAGCGGCAAGACCACCTTGCTGCGCCTGATGCTGGGTCTGGCCGTTCCCACCGCGGGTGAGGTGCGGATCTTCGGGCAGGTGCTGGGCGCTTGCGCGATGGCTGACCTAGAACGGGTGCGCCACCGCTGGGGCGTGCTGTTTCAGCAGGGCGCCTTGTTCTCGGCCCTGAGCGTGTTCGACAACGTCGCCTTGCCGCTGCGTGAGCTGAAAAGCGTGCCCAAGGCGCTGATCGCCGACCTGGTGATGCTGAAGCTGGCCCAGGTCGGGCTGGCCCCGGGCGATGCGCTGAAGATGCCGGCCGAGTTGTCCGGCGGCATGGTCAAGCGGGTGTCGCTGGCGCGCGCGCTGATTCTCGATCCGCAGCTGTTGTTTCTCGACGAGCCGACCGCCGGGCTCGACCCCGCCAGCTCCAAACAATTTGTCAAGCTGATCGAAGGTCTGCGCGCCGAGATGAAGCTGACCGTGGTGATGGTGACGCACGATGTCGACACCCTGTTTGCCCTGGTGGACCGGGTGGCCGTGCTGGCCGATCACAAGCTGGTGGCCATCGGCACGCTGGCCGAAGTCGCGCCCCAGCCGCATCCGTTCATCCACAATTTTTTCCTCGGCCACGAGTCACGCTGTGCCGAGGACAACATCCGCAGCTATCGGCAGAGCCTGACGGCCGCCTGAAGGATTCAACACACCATGGAAAACAAGGCTCATGCGCTCGCAACCGGGCTCTTCATCCTGCTGCTGGGGGCTGTGCTGGTCGCCGTGGTGGCCTGGTTCCGGGGCGATCGTACCGAGCGGGTCAGCTACACCGTGGTCTCCAGTCAGGGCGTGCCGGGGCTCAATATCAAGGCGGCCGTCAAGCTGCACGGGGTGGTGATCGGCAAGGTCGAGTCGATCGGCTTCGACCCCCAGGTGCCCGGCCAGATTCTGGTCGGCATCGAGGTGGCCCAGACCGCGCCGGTGACGCTGGCCACCGTGGCGAAATTGGGCTTTCAAGGCATCACCGGCCTGTCCTTCATCGACCTGTCGGACGAGGCCACAGCCGAAGCTGCGGCGGCCCGGCCCGTCGGCGACCGCATTGCGCTGAAACCCTCCTTGATCGATCAGTTGAGCCGTGACGGACCGCGATTGCTGACCGGCGTCAACGACGCTGCCGTGCGGGTCAACAGCCTGCTCAGCGATGCGAACCAGCAACAGCTGGCCCGCGCGCTGGCGAATCTGGGCGATGCCTCGGCCGGCGTGGCCGAACTGGTCAAGGCCCTCAAGCCCGCCGTGCAGCAACTGCCGGTGCTGGCCCAGCGCAGCGATGCGCTGCTGCAAAGCGCCAGCGCCAGCCTGCTGAAATTTGACCGGATGACCGACTCCGCCACGG
>JBBQKT010000210.1:0-6434 GCA_038327205.1 Burkholderiales bacterium
GGCCGCTATGAAATTGATTTCCGTCTGAACCATGTCGACGGCCAGCAGCGCTGGGGGTTCGCGGCGGGCCAATGCGTGGTTGACGACCAGGGCATGTACTTTGACGGCCTGATTCTGGACAACACGGCGACCAAGGCCGCACAGGCCGAGATCGACCGCACCCGCAGCCAGCTTGTCAGCGCGATCGAGGCCCTTGACGTCGGCTTTGTGATGTACGACGAACGCGAGCAGCTGGTGATCTGCAACGAAACGCTGCGGCGTTTTTATGCGCCAGTGGCCGACCTGCTCGTCCCTGGCAGCCAGCTCCAGGATGTGCTGCGGGCGTATTACCGCCGTACCTCGTTGGCTGCCGGCTTGACCGAGAGCGAAGACGAATGGGTCAACCGGCAGCATCAACTCCGTCAGGCCGGTGGTGGGCGGGAGGTGCAACAGGGCGATCTCTGGATTCGGCACGACGATGTGCACACGCCCGAAGGCCTGCTGGTCTCATTGCGCACCGACATCAGCGCCATGAAGCGCCTCACCTTGCGGATGGCCGAGGCCCGTGATGCCGCCGAGGCAGCCAACAAATCGAAGAGCGAGTTCCTGGCCAATATGAGCCACGAGATACGCACGCCGATGAACGGCATCGTCGGCATGACCGCCTTGGCGCTGGACACCGCGCTGGACCGGGAGCAACGTGAGTATCTGGAGATGGTTCGCTCTTCTGCCGATGCGCTGCTGGTGATCATCAACGACATCCTCGATTTCTCGAAGATGGAGGCGGGCATGTTGCGGGTCGAGCAGGTGCCGATCCGCTTGCGCGATTTGCTGCAGGAGTGCCTGAAGCCACTGGGCATGCGCGCCCAGGAAAAGGGCCTGGAACTGCTCTACCGGGTGGCACCCGACGTGCCGGCCGAGGCGATTGGCGATCCAGGTCGGCTGCGCCAGGTGCTCATCAACCTGGTCGGCAATGCGCTGAAGTTCACTGAGTCCGGCGAGGTGGCGGTGGAGCTCGGGCTGGTCGAGCGCACCGACACCGATGGCTTGCTGCTCGAATGCGTGGTGCGCGACACCGGCATCGGCATCGCCCCGGACAAGCAGGAGGACATGTTCGGTGCCTTCTCCCAGGCCGATGCGTCGGTCACCCGCCGCTATGGCGGTACCGGGCTCGGACTGGCCATCTGTCGGCGCCTGGTCGGGCTGATGGGCGGGCGCATTTGGGTCCACAGCGAACTGGGCAAGGGGAGTGAGTTCCGCTTCACGGTCAAGCTGAAGCAGACGGCTGCGCCGCCGCAGGACGCCGAGCAAGCCGCCCCCATCCTGCAGGGGCTTGCGGTGCTGATCGTCGATGACAACGCGACCCAGCGCGACTGGTTGGCCGAGGCCTTCAAGCGCTGGGGCATGCGCCCGACCACGGTCGCCAGCGCGGCCGAGGCGCTGGCTGTGCTGCGCGAACCGCAGCGCCAGTTTGCGGTCTGTCTGATCGATGCGCAGATGCCCGGGGTGTCTGGGTTTGAACTGGCCGAGCAACTGAAGGAGCACCCCCTGGCTTTGAGCCAGACCTGGATGATGCTCAATGCCGCAGACATGGCCAGTGACGCGGCGCGCTGCAAGGCGGTTGGCGTGGCGGGCTATCTGACCAAGCCGATTTCCACGTCCGACCTGCTCGACAGCGTGCTGCTCTCGCTGGGGCAAAGCAATCCGGCATTGACGGACAGCGCGCCGGCCCAGCGGGACACGCCGCAGCAGGATGGACTCGGACTGGATGTGCTGCTGGTGGAAGACATGCCGGTCAATCAAGCGCTGGCGCAGCGCCTGCTGCAGCGGATGGGCCATCAGGTCTGGGTGGCTGAGAACGGGCTTCGTGCGGTCGAGCTGACCGCGCAGCGCACTTTTGACGTGGTCCTGATGGACATGCAGATGCCGCTGATGGACGGCATCCAGGCGACGCGGGCGATCCGGGCGCGAGAGCTGGGCGACGGCGCTGGCCTGCGCCAGCCCATCGTGGCGATGACAGCCAATGCGATGCAAGGCGATCGCGAGCGCTGCCTGGCCGCCGGCATGGATGGCTATCTCAGCAAGCCGATCGATTCGGCCAGCATGATGTTGGAGGTGGAGCGGGTGCTCGGGCGGTCGCAGGGGCGGGCGATTCGGCGCATTCTTGCCGCCGAGGGGGCATCGAGCCTGCCGGACATCGACACGGCCTTGGCGCTGGAGCGGCTTGACGGCGATCGCGAAGCGCTGATCCTGATCGCGAAAATGTTTGTGGACGATTGCCCGGCGCAAATCGCCGACATCAGGCGTTGCGTGAACGCGCGTGATACCGCCGCCCTCTCCTATGCGGTCCACAATTTTGCTGGCACCGCAGCCAATCTTTCGGCGCTGGCCCTGCACGAGTTGCTGACGCGCATCCATCAGGCCGGCAAGGCGGCGAGCTGGAGTCACGCCGATGAGCTTCTGAAACAGCTGCCCCATCGACTGCGGGGGCTGGAGAATCAACTCGAACGCTGGGCAGAGACACCACCATGAGCGATCCCATCTATCAATTGATCTACACGAGCCAAGCCGCTCCCACGCTGACAGCGGCGGCGTTGCAGCAGATCATTGAGGCCGCCCAAATCCGCAATGCGAGTGAGCAAATCACCGGCATCCTGCTGCACAGCGATGGGCAGTTTATGCAGGTGATCGAGGGCAGCCGTGAAGCCGTCGAGCGCTTGCAGGAGCGCCTCAGCTTGGATCCACGCCACGAAGACATGCGGGTCATCTACGCCCACGAGGTTGCCGAGCGTGATTTTGCGCAGTGGGCCATGGCCCTGCGCGAACAGGCGCCCGACCAACTCATCGCGGGATCAGCACTCAGCCAGTTCTTCCAGCCCGACTTCGACATCCTCGCCCTGTGTCATGGCAGTCCCGTCAGCTTCCTGCTGCGAGCCTTTCGGGAGCTTCACAGCTGAGCGGCTGAGCGGTGGAATTGGGCTTTGTTGATGTCAAGACAGGCCAAGGCCTTCGGCGCCGCCCCTCACGTCTTACGTAAGATGGTGCCCACCCCAATTCAGCCATCACCACCATGACCCAAGGCCAAGCCATCGTCTTTGACGCGCCGCAACAGTTGTCGGTTCAGACCCTGGCGCTGAAGCCCTTCGAGGCCGCCGATATCGAGGTGGCGGTGAGCTTCAGTGGCATCAGCACCGGCACCGAGCGCTTGTTGTGGGATGGCACGATGCCGCCGTTCCCCGGCCTGGGCTACCCGCTCGTGCCGGGCTACGAAACGGTAGGCACGGTGGTGCGTGCGGGCGAGGCGGCCACGGTGCCGGTGGGCGCGTCGGTCTTTGTGCCGGGCTCCTACAGCTTTCAGGGCGTGCGCAATATCTTTGGCGGCGCGGGCTCGCGGCTGATCGTGGCGCATGACCGTGTCGTGCAGGTGGCGCCGGAGCTGGGGCCCAAGACAGTGCTGTTGGCACTCGCCGCCACCTGTTATCACGCGCTGGCCTTTGGCGGTCTGCGCGAGCCCGTCATTGCCCCCGAGCTGATCGTCGGCCACGGCGTGATGGGCCGTTTGCTCGCGCGCATCGTCTTGGCGCTCGGCCTGCCCGCGCCGACGGTCTGGGAGCTGCAGCCCGCACGCCGCGAGGGCGCCGCCGGCTACGCGGTGATCCATCCCGACGACGACCCGCGCAAGAACTACACCTCGATCTGCGATGTGAGCGGTGACGCCACCATCCTGAACGGCCTGATCTCGCGCCTCGCCCCCGGCGGCGAGGTTGTGCTGGCGGGCTTTTACAAGCAGGACCTGAGCTTCGCGTTCGCGCCCGCCTTCATGCGGGAGGCCAGCATCCGCATCGCCTCGCAGTGGAAGAAGCATGACTTGCTGGCGGTGACCGCGCTGGTCGAGCGGGGCGCTTTGTCCCTCGACGGGCTGATCACGCACACGCTGAGCCCCGGCCGCGCCCGCGAGGCGTACGAGATCGCGTTCAACGACCCGCAGTGCCTGAAGATGATGATGGACTGGCGGGCTTGACGTTTGATCCTTGATGGGCGATGAGCCCGTGTCACCATGCACCGAGCCGTGCCCGCGCAAATTGCGGGTGCGCCCTGGCACCTCCAAGCGACTCAATCAGCCATGACGACGACGAACAGCACCCCGCGCTCTGCAGCGGAGCGCAAGCAGCGCAATGTGCGGGCGCGGACGCTGGGGTTCGGGCTGGTGGCGGCTCTGCTGATCCTGGCATTTGCGCTGCTCGCCAGCGAGATGCTCGAAGGCGACACGCACGCCTTCGACATGGGGCTTTTGCAAGCGGCGCAAGCACTTCGAGCGGCTCATCCCTTGATGTCCGAGGTCATGCGCGATTTCAGTGGGCTCGGCAGCACCGCAGTGATGACCCTGCTCACCACGATCACGGTGGTCTATCTGGGCCTGGTTTCAACCCGGACCAGCGCGGGCCTGGTGGCCACCTCGGTGATCAGCGGGTCGATCTGCGTCAGCGCCTTCAAGGCCGCGTTCGGCCGGGCACGTCCGGACACCGCTTACGCCGAACTCATTGCCACAGGGCTGAGCTTTCCCAGCGGCCACGCCACCATGTCGGCGTTGGTTTTTCTGACCCTGGGTACCCTGGTGGCGAGCACGCGGACCCTGTGGGTCGAGCGGATTTACATCGTGGGCGCAGCAGCACTGCTGACCGTGCTTGTCGGCATCAGTCGGATCGCGCTGGGCGTGCACTGGGCCACCGACGTGCTCGGCGGCTGGGCCTTCGGCAGCGCCTGGGCGATCGCCTGGCTGCTGCTGGTCCGCCTCATTGATCAACGGCGGCGAGGCGACCCGTTCGCAGCCAAGCCGTGACCAGGGCGATCAGCGCCGCCAGACTGAAGCCGGCGCCGGCGTAAAAGGTCCAGGTGGCGCCCAGGCGGTCCCACAGCAGGCCGGCAATGACGCTGGCCGCCAGCAGGGCCATGCCGCTGACCAGATTGAAGAAGCCGAACGCCGTGCCGCGCAGGTCGGCCGGCGCCGTGTCCGCCACCATCGCAGCGAGCAGGCCCTGGGTCATGCCCATATGCACCCCCCAGAGGGCAACGCCAACGAGCAGCGTCGCCCAGCCCTCGCCACTTGCGATCACCAGGTCCGCCGCGACCAGTACCGCCAGCCCGACGGCGAGCATTTTGCGGTGGCTCACCCGGTCCGACAGCTTGCCGAAGGGATAGGCCGTGAGCGAATAGACGAGGCCCATGGCGACCATCACCAGCGGCACCAGCGCTGTGGGAATGCCGATCTGCTGCGCGCGCAACACCAGGAAGGCTTCGCTGAAGCGCGCCAGGGTGAACACCGCGCCGATGCCCACCACCGACCAGTACGCCGGGCTCAAACGCGCCAGGTTGTCGCGACGAATCGGATTGCGCCGCCGCTCGCCCGGCTGATGCTTGGGGTCGGTCTCGGGCTCGCGGATGCCCACCATCAACAGGGCCACCGCCATCACGCCCGGAATCACCGCCACCCAAAACACCGCGCGGAAGTCATTCGCCCACAGCAGCATCAGCCCGACGCCGATCAAGGGCCCCAGGAAGGAGCCCACCGAGTCCAGCGACTGCCGCAGGCCAAAGGCCGCGCCGCGCAGGTGCGGTGGGGCGATATCGGCCGCCAATGCGTCGCGCGGTGCCCCGCGAATGCCCTTGCCAACGCGGTCGAGCAGCCGCGCCGTCAGCACCACGCCGGTGGAGGTGGCCACCGCAAACAAGGGCTTGGTGAGCGCCCCTAGCGCGTAGCCGAAGACCGCCAGACCCTTGCGCTTGCCCAGGTAGTCGCTGAGCACGCCGGAAAACACCTTGACGATCAGTGCGGTGGATTCCGCCGCCCCTTCGACCAGGCCGATCGTCAGTGCGCTGGCCCCCAGCGTGGTCGCCATGAACAGCGGCAGCAGGCTGTGGATCATCTCGGAGGAGATGTCCATCAGCAGGCTGACGAAGCCCAGCACCCAAATGCCGGCAGGCATCTGGGCCAGCGTGCCGAAGCGTGCGGAAGTGGCGACGCCGCTGACCCCATTGAGGGCCGCAGGCGCGTCCTGAGCGCGATCGGCCGGTAAGCCTGGCTGCTTGCCTTTCTTCGTCCCGTCGAGCATTTTCTGGTCCGCCACCCTGAAATCCAGATCATGCCCGACCTAGCCAAGCCTTCATGGCGGGCCCGACGGGCCTTTTCGATTACTTCGTGTCTAGCCCGTGGATGGGGGCCTCGCCCTCGCTCAGTGGTGGGATGTCCACCTGCTTGTTCTGTAAGGCCACGTCCTTGAAGTTCTCCGGTTGCTGGGCGTTGGCCTTCTTCTCGGCCTGCGCCAGCGAACTGTTGTGAGCTTCGCCACCGCGCGCGGCGGCGTCGCCCAGGTAGACCTCGCCGGTTTCCCCCAGGTGCTCGGGCTTGGTACCGGTCATCGCCGCCTTGGCCATCTGGTAGAGCTGGGTGATCTTGC
>JBBQKT010000211.1:0-6430 GCA_038327205.1 Burkholderiales bacterium
AAGACAGAGTTGGCCAAGGTCGCGGCCGAAGCCGCCGGGCTCGATCTGTACGAGGTGGAATACGCCGACCGTGACGGCAATTCGCTCAGCGGCCGCGACCGCTATCGCTCGCTGCAGATCAGCCAGCAGTTCCTCAAGGCCAGCGACAACGTGGCCCTGTTGTTCGACGAGGTGGAGGACGTGTTCCCGCCGCTGTCCAGCGACACCGCCAGCCTGATCGCGCGGATGGATTCGGCGCTCGAGGCGCCTGCGTCCGCGTCCGTCAACGGCAAGGCCTGGGTCAACCAGATTCTTGAAACCAACCCGGTGCCGGTGATCTGGGTGACCAACCGGATCGAACAGATCGACCCGGCGTTTCGCCGCCGTTTCCAGTACCACCTCGAACTCAAATCACCGCCGCCCGGCGCCCGCCTGGGCCTGGTCACCAAGGCGTTGGCCGATGTGGCCGTCAGCCCCGAATTTGCCGGTCGGCTGGCCGAGCGGCGTGGCCTGACACCGGCGCAGATTCGCACGGCGGTGCGCTTTGCCCAATTGGCCGGCGGGCCAGCCGACTGCGAAAAGCTGATCGAGCGCCAATTGCAAAACGCCGACAAGGCGCTCGGCCACCAGGCGCACGAACGCAGCGCACGGCCGGTCGTCACCCAATATGCGCTCGATCTGCTGAACTGCGAATCACGGTTTGAAATCCCTCGTATCGTCACCGCGCTGCAGCGCAAGAGCATCGGCAACCTGTGCTTTTACTGCCCGCCCGGCAGTGGCAAGACTGCGCTGGCCGAACACATCGCCCAGGCGCTGCAGCGCCCGCTGATGATCCGACAAGCCAGCGATCTGTCGAGCAAATACGTTGGCGAGACCGAGCAGAACATGGCGCGAATGTTCGAGTCCGCCACGACCGAGGGCGCCGTTTTGCTGCTCGACGAGGCCGACAGTTTTTTGCGCAGCCGCCGCATGGCCGAGCGCAATTACGAGGTGTCCGAGGTGAACGAGATGCTGGCCGGAATGGAGCGCTTTGCCGGCGTCTTCATCTGCACGACCAATTTGTTCGAAGACCTGGATGAGGCGGCGCTGCGCCGCTTTGCCTTCAAGATCCGCTTCAAGCCCCTGCTGGCTGCGCAACGCCAACGGATGTTTGCGCGTGAAGCGCTGGGCGATGAAGCGGCGCCTTTGGACACCGAACAGAAAGACCGGCTCGCCGCGCTCGACCTGCTGACGCCGGGCGACTTTGCGGCGGTGCGCCAGCAAATCGACATCCTGGCCGAGGTGTTGACGGCCGATGAGTTCCTGGCCCAGCTGGAGGCCGAGCACCGGATCAAGCCGGATGTGCGGGCGCGGCGCTCGATCGGGTTTTGACCGCTACTTGCGCAGCTGCTGCCGCACATCGTCGAGCACCGGCACTCCGGCGAGCAAGACCAGCAGCAGGGCCAGCGGCACGGTGGCGATATAGCCGACATGGTTGAAGGCCAGCGCACCGAGCACGCCACCCCCAAAGAAGGACAGCGCCATCGTGCTGAGCATCCGCAAGCGCCGCCGGTTCGCCAGCACATTAGGCTGGCCAGGTGAGTCAGGGCGGTTCCAGTAAACCAGCTTGCCGAGCTCAATGCCGATGTCGGTGATGATGCCGGTGACATGGGTGGTGCGGATCTCGGCGTTCGACAGCTTTGAGATGACGGCGTTCTGCAGCCCCATCATGAAACACAGCAGCATCACCGTCGCGGGCACGAACAGCCCCTCGATGCTGGAAAGCCGCCCGCCCAACAAGCCGAAGCACAGCAGCAAGCCCGCTTCAAGCAAGAGCGGAAACGCATATTCGCTCTGCAACTGCCGCCGCCGCGCATAGTTGACGAGGATGGCCGACGTGGCGGCACCGGCCACAAAGGACAGCAGCCCGCCCAGGGCGCTCAGCACCAGGGCCACATTGCCCAACACCAGGTTGTCGGCCATCGACGAGACGATGCCGGTCATGTGCGAGGTGTACTGCTTGACTGCCAGAAACGCCCCGGCATTGGTCGCCCCAGCGACGAACGCCAGCGCAAAGCCCAGATGCCTGTTGGCATCGTCCGAGCGCTCGCGCCCGGTCAGGCGCCGGGCATAGTCAATCGGCATCCAGCGCGCCCAAGGTGTCCAGCTCGAACGCCGGGTTGAAGTGGTGCAGCAGCAAATAGTCGTCCCAGCCGGTCTCTCCGGTGCACAGGGTCATTGACGACACGCGCAGCAATTCGCCGAAGCTCGGGTGGCCGTACATTTCGCGCTGCACCACCTGCCAAAGCTGGGCCAGGTCGGTGGTCTTGAACATCAGATTGAGATACGGGCCGTCGTCATCGCCTGCTTCGATCTTGGCCCGCAGCACGCTGGCCTCGGTCTGCCTGATGGCCTCGAAACTCGCGCGCAGCAAGGCCAGGTCAAGCGCAGGGGCCAGGCCCGGCTGAACCTGCACATGCAGTTCGGCCGGCGGCAGGGGTGTGGGTTCGGATTCAGCGGTCATGGCCTGCATTTTGTCTGCACGCCATGAATTACCCTCACGGTCATGGCGAATAACGGCAACCACGGCAAAGAACTCCCCCACACCTTCAAGCTGCTGACCATCTGGCTGGTGCTCGGCGTGCTGGTGTTCCTGGGCTTCAAGGCCTGGGAGAGGCAACAGCAGCAGCAGCGCTTCAGCTTGGCCGGGCAGACCATCGTGTTGCAACGCTCGGCGGACGGCCACTTTCACTGGCCGGGCGAGGTCAACGGCGTGCCGGTAGATTTTCTGATCGACACCGGGGCCACCGGCACGGCCCTGCCCGAATCGGTGGCGCGGCAGGCCGGGCTGCGCTCAGAAGGCACAGTTACCTCGAACACCGCCGGTGGGCGGGCGCAGGGCTTTGTCGCCCGAGCCGACATTGCACTGCGCGGCGGCGTGACGGCCGAGCGGCTGCGGGTGACGGTGCTGCCCCGGCTGGACGCGCCCCTGCTGGGCATGGACGTGCTGTCGCGGCTGAAATTCAGCCAGCAGGACGGCACGTTGCGGATCGAGGCCGGCGCCCGATGAGGTTCTTGCTGCCCCTGCTGTTGTCATTGACGCTGGCCAACTCGGCAGCCGCTGCCGAGCAAACTTGCCCGCCGCCGCCAGACATCACGCAGCCCAGTGCCCTGGCCACCGCCGACCACGGCGTGATGTGGCGCTTAAGTCGGGGCGGGCATGCGTCCTACCTCTACGGCAGCATGCATCTGGGCCGCCCGTCCTGGGCGCAGCCTGGCCCGGCGCTGCGCGAGGCCTGGGCGCAGACCGAGGTGCTGGCGGTCGAACTGGACGCGAACGCCGAAGCCACCCAAGCGGCGCTGGCTGCCGTGCCGCAGCCCACCAAGCCGATCAAGAAGAGCCTGCAACAGCGGCTGACAGCGCAGGCCAAGGCCGCCTGCCTGCCGGAGCAGGCGCTGGCAGGGTTTCACCCCTTCTTGCAGGTCAGCACCCTGACCCTGCTGGCCGGGCGTTGGGATGGGCTGGACAGTGCGTTCGGCCAAGAACCGGTGTTGTTGGCCCGGGCAAGCGCCGAGGGCCGCCGTGTGGTGGCGCTCGAAACCGCCGAGCAACAAATGGCCGCCCTGATCCCGGCCAAAGACACCCCGGACACCCTGCGCAGCATCGACGAGGCGCTGGCGCAACTGGAACGCGGCCACCGGCACAGCGCCGTGCGCGGGCCGATGCTGCGCCTGGCCCTGGCCTGGGAGCGGGGCGATTTGGCGGAGCTGGAAGGCTATGAGCGCTGGTGCGACTGCATCCACAGCGCTGCCGACCGGCGCGAACTGCGCCGCCTCAACGACAACCGCAACCCGGCGATGGCCGCCCGCATCAAGGCCCTGCACGACGGCGGTGCGCGTGCGCTGATCGCCGTGGGTGCCCTGCACATGACCGGGCCGCAGGCGCTGCCGCTGCTGCTCAAACGGATGGGCTTTCAAGTGGAGCGGGTCCGATAGGAGGCGTACGATGAAGTTGACAAAAACACCCACGGAGACACCCCCATGACCGACGCCAGCGCCTTCACCAAATTCGTTCCCGGCTTTGAGTTTTTGCAAGGCCTGGTGAAAAACGCGGGGGCGGCATTACCGGGCATCGGCCAATGGGTGGCCCCCACGCTGAACCCCGAAGAGCTGGCCAAGAAGATCGAGGAATTGCGCACGGTGCAGTTCTGGCTGGAACAAAACGCCCGCCTGCTGGGCGCCACCATTCAGGCGATGGAGGTGCAACGGATGACGCTGTCAACCCTGCAATCGATGAATGTGCCGTTGGCTGATTTGCGCGACGCCCTGAAGGTGCCGGCCTTTCCCGCCCCCGACGCGATGTCCGCCGCCTGGCCCAGCGTGCCGCCCGAGTTGGCCGCCGCCGCCGCCAAGGCGATGCCGGCCCTGCCAAAAATTCCCACCGTGCCCGCCGCCGCCAAGCCCAGGAAGGCCGATGCTGCAACGTCAACCGGCCTGCCCGGCATGGCGCAAGCCGTTGACCCGATGCAATGGTGGGGCGCGTTGAGCCAGCAGTTCACCCAGCTGGCGGCCACCGCGATGAAAGACACCGCGGCCGATGCGGCTAAAAATCTGGCCGGTGCCCTGGTCAAACAGTCGATCGATGCCGCCAGCGGCACTCTGCGCAAGGCCGCCACCAGCACCGGTACGGCGGCGGGCACAGCCGTCGGCGTGATGGCCAACAAGCTGGCCTCCAAGTCGATCAAGGACAGGGTCGCGGCAGCCAGCAAGGCGAGCGACAAAACAGCTGCCGCGCGAAAGCGTGTCCGCTGAGGAAGTCGTGACCCGATGAAATCCTTTGTTGCCGCCCACGCCACCCACCCCGATGCCCATATGGCGCTGGCCCTGGTGGCCGCGCAGATTGATGCGCAGCTCAAAAAAAACTCGCAGCAGCCGACCCTGGGCTGGTGGTATTTCAGCGATGCGTTTTTGCCCAAAGCCGAAGGCCTGCTGACCGAGTTGCGGTTGCGCTGGCCGGGCGTGGCGTGGGTGGGTGCCAGCGGCGTGGGCATTTGTGCCAGCGGGGTCGAATATTTCAATGACCAGGAACCGGCGCTCGCGGTGATGTTGGCCGAGCTGCCGGTGGATCAGTTCCGCGTCTTCAGCGGGGCCAAGCCGCTGGGCCTGGCGGGATCAGCCGAGCTGGCGCCCGAGTTGATCCAGGTGCATGCCGACGGCAGCTCGCACGATCTGCAAGAGCTGCTGGCGGATTTGGCCGGCGACACACGGAGTGGCTATCTGTTTGGCGGCATCGCCTCGGGCCGACGCGATGCCGCGCACATTGCCGATGGCGTGTGGCGGGGTGGCCTGTCGGGCGTGGCCTTCAACAGCGGCCTGCGGGTGATATCGCGGGTCAGCCAGGGCTGCCGAGCACTGGGGCCGGAGCGCCGCATCAGCGCCTGTGACAGCCCGCTAGTGACCGAACTGGACGGCCGGCCGGCGCTTGATTGCCTGCTGGAGGATCTGGCGCTGCCGGTGCTGTCGGCCGGGGCCGATCTGCGCGACGCCGTGCCGCGATTTCGGCAAACGCTGATCGGTTTGAACCGCAGCGCTGATCGGCCCGCCGCCGCACGCCCGGGCAGCTACGGCGAGCAGGTGCTGGTGCGCCATCTGGTGGGCATTGACCCGCAGCGGCGCGGCGTTGCGGTGGCTGACCGGGTGCAAGTGGGCGAGCGAATGAGTTTTTGCGAACGCAACCCGGAGGCCGCGCGGCGCGATCTGCTGCGCATCTGCACCGAATTGCGCAGTGAGGCCGAGGAACAGGTGACCGCCGACGGCACCTCAGCCATCGCCGGGGCCATCTACATCAGCTGCGCCGGCCGCGGCGGCCCACATTTCGGCGCGCCCTCGGCCGAAGCGCAGTGGGTCAAACACGGCTTGGGCGATGTGCCCTTGGTGGGATTTTTCGCCGGCGGCGAAATCGCCCACGCCGGGCTGCATGGCTACACCGGCGTGCTGACGATTTTCATGAAGTCCTGACCCGCAGCTGCCTGAGCCAGACCGCGCCCTGGTTGATCAGCAAACCCAGCAGCACCGCCGCCGTGCCGGCCCACTGCATCGGCAACGGCCGCTCGTCGAAGGCCATCGCCGCCGCCCACAGGCCCACCACCGGCACCAACAAAGACCAGGGCACCACCTTGCCGGCCGGGTGGCGCTTGAGCAACCGGGTCCAGAAGCTGTAAGCCAGCAAGGTGCCCAGCAGGCCGAGGTAGATCACCGCGCCCGCGCCGATCAGGTCGATCTGCCGCAGCTGCGCCTCGACGGCCGCACTGCCCTGCTGCCACCAAGCCAGCAAAAAGAAGGGCAGGATGGGCACCAGACTGGTCCAGACAATGAAGTTGAACGGCTCGAAGTGGCCCGCTTGCGAGGCCAATCGGCCGATCAGGTTGGAGATGGCCCACATCAGGGCAGCGCCCAGGCAGAGGATGAAACC
>JBBQKT010000212.1:0-6385 GCA_038327205.1 Burkholderiales bacterium
CGGCGCGAAGAAGGGCAGGCCGGTGAACTGCAGGGCCTCGCCCTCGGTGATGGTGTCGCCGAGCTGCAGCACGCCGTGGTTCGGGATGCCGATGATGTCGCCGCCAAAGGCTTCGTCGAGCAGCTCGCGGCGCTGGCTTAAAAAGCTCACCACCGTGTTTGGCCGCAGCTCCTTGCCCGAGCGCACCACCTTCAGCCGCATGCCCCGCTCGAAGTGGCCGCTGACCACCCGCAGAAAGGCGATGCGGTCGCGGTGGGCCGGGTCCATATTGGCCTGGATCTTGAACACCACGCCGCTGAACTTGGGCTCGTCGGGCTTGACGATGCGCTGCATCGCCGCGCGCTCGCTTGGCGGCGGGGCCAGCTCGACCAGGGCGTCCAGAATCTCCTGCACGCCGAAGTTGTTGACGGCCGAGCCGAAGAACATCGGCGTCAGCTTGCCGGTCAAAAAGTCGTCCAGGTTGAACTGCGCCGCCGCGTCGCGCACCAGCTCGATTTCGCCTTTGGCTTGCTCGTATTCCATGCCGAAGCGCTCGGCATAAGCCGGGTTGTCGAGGCCGTGCAGGATCTCGTCGTCGCCACCGGCCTTGCCCTCGCCGGGGCTGAACACGCGCATCTGCTCTTGGCGCAGGTCCATGACACCGTGGAAGTGCTTGCCCATGCCGACCGGCCAGGTGAAGGGCACGACGGTCATGCCCAGCTCGCGCTCGATCTCGTCCATCAACGCCAGCGGGTCTTGCACCTCGCGGTCCATCTTGTTGACGAAGGTCAGGATCGGCGTGTTGCGGGCGCGGCAAACCTGCAGCAGCCGGCGGGTCTGCGGCTCGACGCCATTGGCCGCGTCGATCACCATCAGCGCCGCGTCCACCGCCGTCAGCACGCGGTAGGTGTCTTCCGAAAAGTCCTGGTGGCCGGGCGTGTCGAGCAGGTTGATCACGCAGTCGCGGTATTCCATCTGCATGACGGATGACGCCACCGAGATGCCGCGCTGCTTCTCGATCTCCATCCAGTCCGACGTCGCGTGCCGCGTCGCCTTGCGCGCCTTCACCGACCCGGCAATCTGGATCGCGCCCGAGAACAGCAGTAGCTTCTCGGTCAAGGTGGTCTTGCCGGCGTCCGGGTGGGAAATGATGGCGAAAGTGCGGCGGCGGCGCACTTCGGATTGGATTCGCGACTGGATGGAATTCGGGAGATCGGCGGACATGGATGGGGCTCTGGCTCAGGCGGGCAACCCGCGATTATCGCCGTTTGTCGGTTTTTGCAGGGGCCTCATCGGGTCATGGCCTGTCGCTTCCGCGCTCACTTGATTTTTCATCCCCGTGTCCGTGAAACCCCCCGAACGCCCGCGCCAATCCCAGTTCTACATTCAATCGCCACTTTCGGCATTTCATCATCTGAGAGGTTGCTATGAGAGCTCATATCGGCGCGTTGGCAGTTGTCACGTTTCTCGCTGCGGCACCCGCCGTAGCCGCCACTGACTTTCTGCTTGAAATAGAGGGCATCAAGGGCGAATCGGCGAGCGCACTCTTTCCCAGCTCGACCGCGGTGCTGAGTTGGTCCTGGGGGCTCTCGGTGACCTCATCGCCGGGCGGCGGTGGCGCCGACGTGGGCAAGGTCTCACTGCGGGATTTCAGCTGGACGCAATTGGTGGACTCCACCGCACCGCGATTGCTCGCCTGGAGCAGCCAAACCACCATAGCGCGTGACGTCACGCTGCATGCCATGCGGGCCGCCGACGGCGGCGCGTTCTCATTCTTTGAAATCGCCTTTCCAGACACCCTGCTTTCCAGCCTGCAACTGGGCGGGTCATCCGGCGACCCCAACGTCGTTATGCAACTCAGTGTGGCCGTGCCCTCGGCCACCATGCGCTACCGCGCTTCACCGGGTGCCAATTGGGCGACGGGCACTTTCAGCGTGGCCAACGACAAACTCTCCTTCACCGGCGATTCAATTGTGCTGGACGGCTACACCCAGGCCCTGACCGGCGTGGTGCCCGCGCCTGTGCCAGAGCCGTCGTCCGGGGCCCTCATGCTGGGCGGCCTGGCGCTGACCGGCTACGCCGCGCTGCGCCGCCGTCGCTCGGTCTGAGCCGGCCACGCCCGTTGACGCCCGATGCCCGATTCAGCGCTGCGCATACGCCTGAAGTTGCCAGGCCGGCAGGTCGATGTGTCGCATCCCGCGCCCAGCGGGCCCGTGCAGCTTGAGGCCTTGCTGCCCTTCATGTACGCGGTGGACGACGCTGCCATCGCGGTCGCTGAGGGGCAAGCGCGCAAGGGTGGTGCCAAGGTGTCATGTGCCAAGGGTTGCTCGGCCTGCTGCCGGCGTCAGCCAGTGCCGGTGACGCCGGCCGAGGCTGGTGCGCTGGCGGGTCATGTGAAGCGTCTGCCGTCCGCCCAGCGCCTGCGTGTCGAACAGCGCTTTGCCGACGCCGCTGCGCAATTGCGGTCGGCAGGCCTGTTCGACATCTTCATGCGCGACACGCCACTGGACAGCCCGGCGCAGGCACGCGACGCCGCCACGGCCTATATGACCTTGGGCCTGGCCTGCCCATTTCTGCAAGACGACGCCTGCAGCATTCATGCGCAGCGGCCCTTTGTCTGCCGGCAGTACCTGGTCAGCTCACCACCGGCACTCTGCGCCGACCCCTTGCAGCAGCCAGTCGCTGTACTGCCCATGCCGATGCGGCCAGCCAGCGCCATGCTGGCCGTGACGCCCCACAAGTCGGGCAAGCCGCCCTTTACCGTGCCTTTGGTGCTGGCCCTGGCCTACACCGAGCGGCGCGCCGATGAGCCGCCGCTCACCGTCGACGCGCGGCTGACTTTGGCACGCTGGGTCGACGCACTCGTTTGAACGAGGTTGCGGCTATTGCCTGCTGAGCACCGCACAAAATCAGTTGCAGGGTCAATCAACAAACGGCCTGACCACCGCCAGCAGCCGCTCAACGTAGGGCTCCTTCTCGCCCACCGGCGCCACGTACGTCAGCGCCTCGCGGGTGGCCGCTTCCCCGGCCTTCTTCAACATCACCCAAGTGGCCAGGTATTGCGAGGCCAGGCAGCCACCGGCCGTGGCGATCGGGCCGTGCGCGTGGAAGGGCTCGTCAATGACGCGAGCCCCGGCCTCGACCACCCAGGGCTTGGTGGTGGTGTCGGTGCAGGCAGGGTGGTCGCCCAGCAGGCCGAGGCGCGCCATCAGCAGGGTGCCCGAGCATTGCGCGCCGATCAGCTGGCGGATCGGGTCGAGTTGCAGGCGGTCGAGCAGAGCCGAATTTTGGGCGATGGCGCGGGTGTAAAGGCCGGAGCCAAACAGCACCACATCGGCCTCGTTGGCCCATTCCAGCGGGCGTTGCAGCTGGACGGTGACACCGTTCATCGAGGTCACCTGCCCACCCGGCCCAGTCAGTTCGGCGCTCCAACCCAAGTGCTTCAGCCGGTTCAACAGGCCTAGCGCGATGAAGCTGTCGAGTTCGTTGAAACCGTCGAAGGTGAGGATGGCGACATTCATCTCAACTTGCCTGGTTAATTATTCTTCGAGCAGGCTGCGCAGCATCCACGCCGTCTGTTCATGTACCGTCAGCCGCTGGGTCAGCAGGTCGGCCGTCGGCTCGTCGCTGGCCTTGTCGACCACGGGGAACAGCGCGCGCGCGGTGCGGGCGACGGCCTCATGGCCTTCGACCAGGATGCGCACCATCTCCAATGCCTTGGGCGGCGTGGCCGGGGCGTCCTTGAGGCTGCTGAGTGCGGCGAACTGCGCGTACGAACCGGGGGCCGGGTGGCCCAACGAGCGGATGCGCTCGGCAATGGGATCGACCGCGGTCCACAGCTCGGTGTACTGGCCCATGAACATCAGATGCAAGGTGTTGAACATCGGCCCGGTCACGTTCCAGTGGAAGTTGTGCGTGGTCAGGTACAGGGTGTAGGTGTCGGCCAGCAGCTTTGACAGGCCGGCGGCGATGGCGACGCGATCCTTGTCGTCGATGCCGATATTGATGCTGGAGCCTGTGGTCGTTGCGGTTTTCTTCTTGCTCATGGCGGCATGTCCTGTGAAGTCGTTGGCGTTGTGGTCACTATAGGACGGGCGCAAGCACCCGTCCTTCGGCCTTCAAAAATCAAGCAGCGATCACGCCAGGTCGAAGCGGTCCAGATTCATCACCTTGGTCCAGGCAGCAACAAAGTCGCGGACGAACTTGACCTTGCCGTCGGCGCTGGCATAGACCTCGGCGTAGGCGCGCAGCACCGAGTTGGAGCCGAAGACCAGGTCGTTGCGGGTGGCGGTGTGCTTGACCGTACCGCTGTTGCGATCCCGGCCCTCGAAGACTTCAGCGTCCGCGCTCACAGGGGTCCAAACGGTGCCCATGTCGAGCAGCTTGACGAAGAAGTCGTTGCTCAACACGCCCACCCGGTCGGTGAACACGCCGTGCCGACTGCCGCCCACATTGGCACCGAGCACGCGCAGGCCGCCGATCAGCACGGTCAGCTCGGGTGCGGTGAGCGTCAACAGCTGGGCGCGGTCGAGCAGCAGGGCCTCGGTGGCCGCGCCGATCTCGCCCTGCTTGTAGTTGCGAAAGCCATCGGCCAGCGGCTCCATCACCGCGAAAGACTCAACATCGGTCTGCGCCTGCGTGGCATCGACGCGGCCAGGGGCAAACGGCACTTCCACCGCGACGCCCGCAGCTTGAGCCGCCTGCTCGACGCCGACGCTGCCGGCCAGCACGATCACATCGGCCAGTGAGACCTTGCCCGAAGCCTGCTGGATCTCTTTGAGCGTGGCGAGGGTGCGGACCGCCTCCTGGTTGACCGCCCAGTCCTTCTGCGGGGCCAGGGCCAGGCGCGCGCCATTGGCACCGCCGCGCTTGTCGCCGCCCCGGAAGGTCGAGGCCGAGGCCCAGGCGACCGACACCAGCTCGCCGACCGACAGGCCGGCCGCAGCGATGCGGGCCTTCAGGTCAATGATGTCGGCGTCGGACGGCTTAAAGGTGGCTTCTGGCAGCGGGTCTTGCCAGATCAGGTCTTCCTTCGGCACCTCGGGGCCCAGGTAGCGCGCTTTCGGGCCCATGTCGCGGTGGGTCAGCTTGTACCAGGCGCGGGCAAAGGCGTCGGCAAAGGCCTGTGGGTCTTCGGCAAAGCGCTTGGAGATCGCGCCAAAGGCTGGGTCGAAGCGCATCGTCAGGTCGGTGACCAGCATCGTGGGCTTGTGGAACAGGCCGGGGATGTGCGCATCGGGAATGATGTCCGGCGCGTCCTTGGCGACGTACTGCTTGGCACCGGCCGGTGAATGGGTCAGCTCCCATTCGAACCTGAACAGGTTCTCGAAGTAGTTGTTGCTCCATTGCGCCGGGGTCGTGGTCCAGGTCACCTCGATGCCGCTGGAGACGGTGTCCTTGCCGTGGCCCTGGCCGAAATTGCTGTGCCAGCCCAGGCCCTGCGCCTCAATGCCTGCGCCCTCGGGCTCGGCGCCCTTGTGTGATTCCGGCGCGGCACCATGGCTCTTGCCGAAGGTGTGGCCGCCGGCGATCAAGGCGACGATCTCCTCGTCATCCATCGCCATGCGGTAAAACGTGATGCGAATGTCGTGCGCCGCGGCCATGAAGTCGCCGCTGGCGTTCGGGCCTTCCGGGTTCACATAGACCAGGCCCATGTGGGTGGCGGCCAAGTTGTTGTCGAGCTCACGCTCGCCGTGGAAGCGCTTGTCGGTGGCCAGCCAGGTGGTCTCGGCCCCCCAGTTCACGTCCATGTCCGGCTCCCACACGTCCGGGCGGCCGCCGGCAAAGCCGAAGGTGCGAAAACCCATCGACTCCAGCGCCACATTGCCGGTCAGGATGAAGAGGTCGGCCCAGGAGATGTTCTGGCCGTATTTCTGCTTGATCGGCCAGAGCAGGCGGCGCGATTTGTCGATGTTGACGTTATCGGGCCAGGAATTCAGCGGCGCAAAGCGCTGTTGCCCACGTCCACCGCCGCCCCGGCCGTCCTGGGTGCGGTAGGTGCCGGCCGAGTGCCAGGCCATGCGGACCATCTGTGGGCCGTAGTGGCCAAAGTCGGCCGGCCACCAGGGCTGGCTGTCGGTCATCAGCTTGAGCAGGTCGGCCTTCAGCGCGTGGTAGTCGAGCTGCTTGAATGCTTCCGCGTAGTTAAAGGTCTCACCGAGCGGGTTGGACTTGTTCGCATGCTGGTTGAGCAGGTCGACGCGCAACTGCTTGGGCCACCAGTCGCGGTTGCTGGTGCCGGCGCCGGCGGCGTGGTGGACGGGGCATTGGCCTGTGCGTTCCAGGGCGGGGGTGTTGGTCATATCGTCTCCTGTGAGATGCGGTTCGAAGATGCATGATCCGGCACGCCCTTCAATTGAGCAATTTGAATGCGCTCATGGGCTTGATAGCCAGAAGGCAACGCCAT
>JBBQKT010000213.1:0-6359 GCA_038327205.1 Burkholderiales bacterium
GACAGCGGCACCATGCGGGCGTCGGTCCAGTCGGTGATGTAGACCTTGTGATCCTTCAGCAACTGCTTGACGGTGTCACGCAGCAAGGTGCTGTGGTGGCCGGACAACGGTGCCACCACCAGCACGGTCGGCTGATCCTTCATCTTGGTCAGCACGGCCAGATCATCGGTGTAGCGCTTGAAACGCAGCAGACGGCAAAACGGCTTGGTGACGGCTACCAATTCCTGCACAGCCACCTCGATGCCGTCCACCTCGACGCCGCGGATCCCGAACTCGGGTTTTTCGTACTCCTTGGCCAAGCGCTGCATCAAATCGAGTCCGGCGGACACTTTCTGCGACATCGGCGAATGGAAGAATGGCGACAGCGGATGGCTGTAAAGCTTGGCCGTGGCCCCGGCGAACTCGGAGAACGGGCTCATCAGCGCACGCTGAGTTTCAAAGAGCTGATAGAGCATGGTCGGTCTCGGTTCTAAGAGGTAGTAGGAACTGCAATGGTGCCAGAAATTGTGCGATGCAGCATTTCGGGCGCGCAGGCACTGATCTGGTTCATGTCAGCCACACGTGCTAGGCACGCAGGACGGCAGCCATCGCCTCGGCGACAACCGGCAGGTTTTTTTCGTTCAATGCCGCCACGCAGATCCGGCCACTGTCCACACCGTAGACGCCGAATTCGCTGCGCAGCCGCTGCATTTGCGCGGCGGTCAGGCCCGAGTAGCTGAACATGCCTTGTTGGCGGGTGACGAAGCTCAGATCCTGGGTGATGCCAGCCTTTTGCAGGGCCGCAACCAGGGCACCGCGCATCGTCTTGATGCGTGATCGCATGCCGGCGAGCTCTTCTTCCCACATCGTCCGCAGCGCGGGGGTGGACAAGATATTCGCGACGACCTGCGCGCCATGCGTCGGCGGGTTCGAATAATTGGTGCGGATCACGATCTTCAGCTGACTCAGGACCTTGACGGCTTCCTCGGCCGTGGCGCAGACCACGCTCAGCGCGCCGACCCGCTCGCCGTAAAGAGAAAAGCTCTTGGAAAAGCTGGTCGAAACAAAAAAATCGAGCCCAGCGGCGAGGAACTGCTGAACCACCGCGCCGTCTTCCTGGATGCCGACACCAAAGCCTTGGTAAGCCATGTCAAGAAAGGCGACCAGGCCGCGTGCCTTGACGGCAGCGACCACCTGATCCCATTGCGCAGGTGTCAGGTCATAGCCGGTCGGGTTGTGGCAGCAGGCGTGCAGCACGATGACGGTGCCGGCGGCGGCGGCGTTCAGCGTGGCCAGCATGCCGTCAAAGTTGATGCCCAAGTTGGCGGCGTCGTAGTACGGATAGCTTTCGACCTGGAAGCCGGCGTTGGTGAACAGCGCCCGGTGGTTTTCCCAGGACGGGTCGGAAATCATCACTTTGGCAGCAGGATTCAGGCGCTTCAGAAAGTCCGCGCCGATCTTCAATCCGCCAGTGCCGCCAATGGCCTGCACGGTGGCAACGCGCTTGGCTTGCAGCGCAGGGCTGTCCACCCCGAACACCAGGCCCTGTACGGCCTTGTCGTAGGCAGCGATGCCGTCGATGGGCAAATAACCGCGTGCCTTGGGTGCGGCTTGCATATCGGCTTCGGCGGCGGCAACACAGCGAAGCAAGGGCAGTTTGCCGTTTTCGTCGGTGTAGACGCCGACACCCAGATTGACCTTGGCCGGGTTGGTATCGGCATTGAACTGCTCGTTGAGGCCCAGGATCGGGTCGCGGGGGGCCATTTCGACGGCGGCAAACAAGGACATGGGGTGATTCCTGACAGGACGTTGGCGGGAGCACGAGGCTGAGGGCACAGCGCGCTTTGACTTGCTGCGCTACCCTGTCGGGTTGCGCAAACGCTGAATTCTAGGCGTCATGCGGCCACGATCCAGGGAATACCCGATGCAAGAAGTTGTTGAATCCATCTCCGTCACCGAGGGGCTGAACGCGGCGCCGAAGGGCGAGTTCGTGTCTTTCGAAGGCTCGCCGTTCCAGCTCTTCCAGCCTTTTGCACCTGCAGGCGACCAGCCAGCCGCCATCGACAAGCTCTGCGAAGGCATCACCGATGGCCTGAGTTTTCAAACCCTGCTCGGCGTGACCGGCTCGGGCAAGACCTTCACGATGGCCAATGTGATCGCCCGCATGGGCCGGCCCGCCATCATCTTTGCGCCCAACAAGACCCTGGCCGCCCAGCTTTACAGCGAATTCCGCGATTTCTTTCCGAATAACGCGGTCGAGTATTTCGTCAGCTATTACGACTATTACCAGCCCGAGGCCTACGTCCCGCAGCGCGACCTGTTCATTGAGAAGGACAGCGCCATCAACGAGCACATCGAGCAGCTGCGCCTGTCGGCCACCAAGAGCCTGATGGAGCGGCGCGACGTGGTGATCGTTGCCTCGGTTTCGGCCATTTACGGCATTGGCAATCCGGCCGATTACCACCAGATGGTGATGACCCTGCGCCTGGGCGACAAGATGGGCCAGCGCGACGTGATCGCCCAGCTGATCCGCATGCAATACACCCGCAACGAGGTTGATTTCACCCGCGGCGCCTTCCGCGTGCGCGGCGACACCATTGACGTGTTCCCGGCCGAGCATTCGGAGCTGGCCCTGCGCATTGAGCTGTTCGACGACGAGGTGGAATCGCTGCAACTGTTCGACCCGCTGACCGGCAAAATCCGCCAGAAGATCCCGCGTTTTACCGTCTACCCGAGCAGCCATTACGTGACGCCGCGCGAGCGGGTGTTGGCCGCGATGGACGGCATCAAGGAAGAGTTGCGCCAACGGGTTGCGCAATTTGTGCAAGACGGCAAATTGGTCGAGGCGCAGCGGGTCGAGCAGCGCACGCGTTTCGATCTCGAAATGCTGCAAGAGGTCGGCCACTGCAAGGGCATTGAAAACTACACCCGCCATCTGTCAGGCGCCGCGCCGGGCGAGCCGCCACCGACCCTGGTCGATTACCTGGCTTCGGATGCGCTGATGTTCCTCGACGAGAGCCATGTGCTGATCGGCCAGTTCAGCGGCATGTACAACGGTGACCGGGCGCGCAAGACGACCTTGGTCGAATACGGCTTTCGCCTGCCCTCGGCGCTGGACAACCGGCCGTTGAAGTTCGCCGAGTTCGAACGCAAGATGCGCCAGGCGGTGTTCGTCTCCGCCACCCCGGCCGCCTATGAGCAGGACAACGCCGGTCAGGTGGTCGAGCAGGTGGTGCGTCCAACGGGGCTAGTTGATCCCATCGTCGAGGTTCGGCCCGCGACCCATCAGGTCGACGACGTGCTGCAGGAGATCCGCATTCGGGTGGATCTTCACGAGCGCGTGATCATCACCACCTTGACCAAGCGCATGGCCGAGCAACTGACCGACTACCTCAGCGACAACGGCGTCAAGGTGCGCTATTTGCACTCGGATGTGGACACGGTCGAGCGGGTAGAGATCTTGCGCGATCTGCGGCTTGGGGTGTTCGATGTGCTGGTGGGCATCAACCTGCTGCGCGAGGGCATCGACATTCCCGAGGTCTCACTGGTGGCCATCCTCGACGCCGACAAGGAAGGCTTCTTGCGCGCCGAGCGAAGCCTGATCCAGACCATCGGCCGGGCGGCACGGAATGTGAACGGCCGGGCGATTTTGTACGCTGACCGCATCACCGAGTCGATGCGCAAGGCGATGGGCGAGACCGAGCGCCGCCGCAACAAGCAGCTGGCGTTCAACGAGTTGCATGGCATCACGCCGACCACCATCGTCAAGCGCATCAAGGACATGATCGACGGCGTGTATTCGGAGAAATCCGGTCGGGATGATCAGAAACTGCTGCAGGTCGCCGCCGTCGAGGAGATGAGCGAGAAGGACTTGAGCAAGCGCATGGGCCTGCTCGAAAAGCAGATGCTGGAACACGCTCGCAACCTGGAATTTGAAAAGGCGGCACGGGTGCGCGATCAGCTGGCCCAGTTGCGCGAGCAGGCTTTCGGCGCGGTGGTGCACGACCATCCCGCTTGAGTTTGGATAAGCCCCAAACCCCGTACGCCCATTCGGCGCTGCAGGCAAGTTGGGCAATAGCTGAGTAGAATAGTCGGAATTGATTCGGGGTTAACCCGCCAAGCCCATCCGGCTTGTCGTACCCCGGGTTTTGAAGGAGATTTCCATGCGTCTCACCACCAAAGGCCGTTTTGCCGTCACTGCGATGATCGATCTGGCGCTGCGCGAAAACGGCGGCCCGGTTGCCTTGGCCGCCATCAGCCAGCGGCAGCAAATATCGCTGTCCTATCTGGAGCAATTGTTCGGCAAGTTGCGCCGCCACGAGCTAGTCGAAAGCACCCGTGGCCCGGGCGGCGGCTACTCGCTGGGTCGCAAATCGAGCGAAATCACCGTGGCCGACATCATCGTCGCCGTCGATGAGCCGCTTGACGCCACCGGCTGCGGCGGTCATGAAAACTGCATGGGCCAGGACACCGGCCGCTGCGTCACCCATGAGCTCTGGACCAGCCTGAACGCCAAGATGATCGAATACCTCGATTCCGTGTCGTTGCGCAAGCTGGTTGAAGACCAACTCGCCAAGGGCGTGACGATTGAGGAGGCTCCGATGAAGCGCGCGATTTCCAGCGTGCCGGTCGTCAAGCCAATCCGCATCACCGCGCCGAATTCAGTGTTCGCCTTTGGCAACGCCTTCTCCAAATAAGCAAAAGCAACAACGACATGGACATGACGCCTCACTTCCCCATCTACATGGACTATGGCTCGACGACGCCGGTCGATCCGCGAGTGGTCGCGGTGATGGTGCCCTGGTTGAGCGAGCATTTCGGCAATCCCGCGTCCCGCAGTCACGCCTGGGGCTGGGAAGCCGAAGCCGCCGTTGAAAAGGCCCGCGAGCAGGTCGCTGCCCTGATCCACGCCGACCCACGCGAAATCGTCTGGACCTCCGGCGCCACCGAGTCCATCAACCTCGCCATCAAGGGCGCGGCGCAGTTCTACAAGACCCGTGGCAAGCACATCATCACGCTGAAGACGGAGCACAAGGCAACGCTCGACAGCTGCCGCGAGCTGGAGCGCCAGGGCTTTGAGGTCACCTACCTCGACGTCGAGGCCAACGGCCTGCTCGACCTGGACAAGTTCAAGGCGGTGCTGCGCAAGGACACGATTTTGGTGTCGGTGCTCTACGTCAACAACGAGATCGGCGTGATTCAGGACGTGACCGCCATCGGCAATCTTTGCCGCGCCAACAACACGATTTTCCACGTTGATGCGGCCCAGGCCACCGGCAAGATCGCCATCGATATGGCTACCTTGCCCATCGACCTGATGAGCCTGGCCTCGCACAAGACCTATGGCCCCAAGGGCATCGGCGCATTGTTTGTGCGCCGCAAGCCACGTGTGCGTCTGGAAGCACAGATGCACGGCGGCGGCCATGAGCGCGGCATGCGCTCGGGCTCGCTCGCCACGCACCAGATCGTCGGCATGGGTGAGGCCTTCCGCATTGCGCAGGAAGAAATGGCTGTCGAGGGCGAACGCATCCGCATGCTGCACACTCGGCTGCTGGACGGCTTGCGCGACATCGAGCAGGTCTTCGTCAACGGCGACCTCGAACACCGCGTGCCGCACAACCTGAACATCTCGTTCAATTACGTCGAAGGCGAGTCGTTGATCATGGGCGTCAAGGGCTTGGCGGTATCGTCCGGCTCGGCCTGCACCTCGGCCAGCCTGGAGCCCAGCTATGTGTTGCGCGCCCTCGGCCGCAGCGATGAGCTGGCCCACAGCAGCCTGCGTATGACGATCGGCCGCTTCACGACGGTTGAAGAAATTGATTACGCCATCGAGACGCTGAAAGACCGCGTCGCCAAGCTGCGTGAACTGTCGCCTTTGTGGGACATGTACAAGGACGGCATCGATATCAGCACCATCCAATGGGCAGCGCACTGAATTAGGAGCACGAAATGGCATACAGCGAAAAAGTCGTCGATCACTACGAAAACCCCCGCAACGTCGGCGCCTTCGAAAAGGGCGATGAGTCCGTCGGCACCGGCATGGTCGGCGCGCCGGCCTGCGGCGACGTGATGAAGTTGCAGATCAAGGTCAACCCGGTCACCGGCTTGATCGAGGACGCCAAGTTCAAGACCTATGGCTGCGGCTCAGCCATTGCGTCCAGCTCCTTGGTGACCGAATGGGTCAAGGGCAAGACCCTGGACCAGGCGCTGGACATCAAGAACACCCACATCGCCGAAGAACTGGCATTGCCACCGGTCAAGATCCATTGCTCGATCCTGGCAGAAGACGCGATCAAGGCGGCGGTGGATGACTACCGCGCCAAGCACACGGTCAGCACGGTTCAATAAAGGCACACGATGTCAGTGACTCTCACGGAAGC